>JAWWPK010000386.1:0-4068 GCA_033854925.1 Nocardioidaceae bacterium
GAGATCGCGGCGGCCTTCCTGGTGGCCCCGGAGACCATGAAGCGCCGGCTCACCCGGGCCAAGCAGAAGATCACGACGGCCGGGATCCCGTTCCGCGTCCCCCCGGACCACCTGTTGCCCGATCGCCTCGCGGTGGTGCTGGCCGTCGTCTACCTGGTCTTCAACGAGGGCTACACGGGTCGCGTGGACCTGGCGTCGGAGGCGATCCGGCTGGGCCGGGTGCTGCTCGCCCTGATGCCCGACGAGAGCGAGGTCCGCGGCCTGCTCGCCCTCATGCTCGCCCACGACGCCCGCCGCGCCGCGCGAGTCGAGGGCGACGACCTGGTGCTGCTCCAGGACCAGGATCGCTCGCTCTGGGACGACCGCCAGCTCGAGGAGGCTCGGCAGCTGCTAGTGCGAGCAATCACCGGCCGCGGGCCCTACGCGCTGCAGGCCGCGATCGCCGTGCTCCACACCGAAGACGCCGTGGACTGGCCGCAGATCACCGCGCTGTACGCCGAGCTCGCCGAGCGGACGGGCTCCCCGGTGGTCGAGCTGAACGGCGCCGTGGCCCTCGCCCAGACCGGCGCGACCGAGCGGGCCCTCGCGGTCACCGACGGGCTGGCCACCGACCTGGACGGCTACCCCTACCTGCACTCCACCCGGGCCGAGCTGCTGCGGCGGCTGGGCCGGTACGACGAGGCGCGCGCGGCGTACGAGCGCGCCCTGGAGCTGTCGCACGAGGAACGCGAGCGCCGGTTCCTGCGGGGCCGGCTGGCCGAGCTCGAGGAACCTCTGAGCTGACAGGGCCGAGTACGGTGCCCTGTGCACCTCGACCCCGGACCGCTGGTCGTCGTGCTCGTCCTCGCCGCCGCACTGCTGCACGCGACGTGGAACGCGATCGCCCACGCCGCCGAGGACCGCCTCGTGGGGTTCGCGCTCATCTCCATCTCCACGCTGGTCCTCGGCGCCCTTCTGGTGCTGGTCGGCCGGCCGGTCGGGTGGCACTACTTCTGGCTGGCTGCCCTGTCGGCGGCCCTGCACATCGCCTACCTGCTCCTGCTCATGGCCAGCTACCAGGTCGCGGACCTCAGCCGCGCCTACCCGCTCGCCCGCGGCACCGGTGTCGCGCTGGTCGCGGTCGCCTCGATCGTGCTGCCGCGCTCGCCTCTTGGTCTCGATGTGGTGCTCGGCACCGGGCTGGTGGTCGTCGGGCTCGTCGGCGTGACGCTCGCGGGTCCACCGCTGAGTCGCGGCGACGCCCGCGGCATCGCGACCGCGCTCGGGACGGGCGTCGCGATCGCCGGCTACACGGTCGTGGACGGGCTGGCCGTGTCGGGCGGCGCGCCCGTCGTCGCGTACGCCGGCTGGCTGATGCTGCTGCAGTCGTGGGCGGTCCCGCTGTACGCCGTCCTCAAGCGCGGTCGCGCGGTCTTCTCGATCCCGCGGCGCCAGGCGCTCTACGGGCTGGGCGGCGGAGCGGTGTCGCTGCTGGCCTACGGCCTGGTCCTGCTCGCCCAGACCAGCGGTGCCTTGGCCGCCATCGCGGCACTTCGCGAGCTGAGCATCGGCCTGGGCGTGCTCATCGGTGCGTTCGTCCTGCACGAGGCCGCGGCCCGCAAGCGGCTGCTCCCGGCACTTGTGCTGACCGCGGGCGCGGTGGTGCTGGCGTTGAGCATCTGAGGCCGGGGTTTCGAGACGGGCGCAGCGCGCCCTCCTCAACCACCGGGGTTGACCCAAGACGAGAACACGTTCTAGATTGGACACGTGTCCAGTCAGGTGTCCACCCTGCCGCGGCGCGGGCTGAACGCCCGCCAGGCCGAGACCGTCGAGCGGCTGCTCGACGCCGCCGAGCAGGAGCTGGCCACGGTGGGGCCGGAGGCGGTCACCATCCGCACGGTCGCGGGCCGCGCGGGGGTCTCGCCGGCCACGGCGTACACCTACTTCGGCTCCAAGAACCACCTGTTCGCCGAGCTGTTCCACCGCAAGGTGCTGCTCGAGCACCCGGTGGAGATCACCGGCCGGACGCCGCTCCACCGGGTCACCCGCGTCACGAGGCACCTCGCCACCGTGCTCGGCACCAGCCCGCACCTCGCCGCCGCGGCCAACCACGCGCTGCTCGGCACCGACCCGGACGTCGAGCGGCTGCGAGTGGTCATCGGCGCCGAGATCATCGCGCGCTTCCGGACGGCGCTCGGCGCCGACGCGGCCCCCGAGCTCCTCGACGCCCTGACCCTCGCCCTGACCGGCGCCCTGCTGCAGACCGGCATGGGGCTGATCTCGTACGACGACCTGGCCGACCGCCTCGACGCGGTGATGGCCACGATCCTCAAGGGCAACACATGACCGTCATCAGCCAGCCCCTGGCCCTGGATCCCTACGACTACGCGTTCCAGGAGGACCCCTACCCGGTCTACGCGTGGCTGCGCGAGCACGAGCCGCTGCACCACAACCCGGCGCTCGACCTGTGGGCCCTGACCCGCCACGCCGACATCGCCGAAGCGGTCCGTACCGAGGGCACCTACTCCAACTCCTGGGGCGTTGCCATCGAGGAGTCGGCCTGGGGCCCCGACGCGCACAAGGTGATGTCGATCCTCGGCATGGACCCGCCGCGCCAGAAGCGGCTGCGGTCCCTGGTCTCCCGCGGCTTCACTCCGCGTCGCGTCCACGACCTGCTCCCGCGGATCCAGCAGCTGACCGACCGCTACCTGGCGGAATGCCTGGAGCTGAGCCGCGATCGTGGGGAGTTCGACTGGATCGCCGACTTCGCCGGCAAGCTCCCGATGGACGTCATCTCCGAGATGATGGGCGTGCCCGAGGAGGACCGCGCCGAGGTACGCCGCCTGGCCGACGTCGTCGTGCACCGCGAGGACGGCATGCACGACGTCCCGCCGCCCGCGATGGACTCGACGCTGTGGCTGGTCGCCTACTACCAGGACATGGTCGACCAACGGCGGCGCCAGCCCAGCGACGACCTGACCAGCGCCCTCATCGAGGCTGAGATCGACGGCGAGCGGCTCACCGACGAGGACGTCATCGCGTTCCTGTTCCTGATGGTCGTGGCCGGCAACGAGACGACCACGAAGCTGCTCGGCCACGCGCTCTTCCACCTGACCCGGCACCCGGACCAGCTCGCGAAGGTCTTCGACGGACCCGACCCGGAGCTGGTCAACCCGTGGATCGAGGAGACGCTCCGCTTCGACACCTCGAGCCAGCTGCTCGCCCGCTACCTGCTCAAGGACGTCGAGCTGCACGGCACGGTCGCGCCACGCGGCTCCAAGCTGCTGCTCTGCCTGGGCTCGGCCAACCGCGACGAGCGGGTCTTCTCCCGCCCCGACGACTTCGACATCTTCCGTGGCGAGGACGAGCTCGCCAGGATCCTGTCCTTCGGCGGGGGCCGGCACTTCTGTCTCGGCGCCAACCTGGCGCGGCTCGAGGCTCGCGTCGCGCTGACCAGCCTCGTCGAACGGGTCCGCTCGGTCGAGGTCGAGCACGACCGCTGCGTGCGGGTGCACTCCCTCAACGTGCGCGGCTTCAACGCGATGCCGACCCGCGTCGAGGTGCGCTGATGCCCAGCGACAAGTACGCCCAGCCCGAACGCCGCCCGGCGGTCGTCACCGGCGCCAGCTCCGGCATCGGGGCCGCGACCGCGCTCAGGCTCGCCCAGTCGGGCTTCCCGGTGGCGCTCGGCGCCCGGCGTACGGACAGGCTCGAGGGCGTCGCCGCCCAGATCCGAGCGGACGGCGGCGAGGCAGTGGTGCATCCACTCGACCTCACCGACGACGACTCGGTCGCGGCGTTCACCAAGGCCGTGCAGGAGGAGCTCGGCGACATCGAGGTGGTGGTCTCGAACGCCGGCGCGGTGGCCCCCGGCAAGATCACCGAGGTCGAGTCCGAGCGGTTCACCAGGGAGCTCGACCTCACGGTGGTCGGCGCGCACCGGCTGGTCCGGGCGTTCGTGCCGGCGATGCAGGAGCGCCGCCGCGGCGACATCGTCTTCGTCTCGTCCGACACCGCGGTCCGCCCTCGGCCGTTCATGGCGGCCTACTCCTCGGGCAAGTGGGGCCTCGAAGGCATGGTCGCCTCGCT
>JAWWPK010000387.1:0-5798 GCA_033854925.1 Nocardioidaceae bacterium
GCCCTGGTTCACCAACCCCGAGTCCAACGCCGAGGGCAAGCGGATGGCTTGGGGAGATTTCATCCGGTGGGCGGATCCCCAGGTGGAGCGCCGCCACTACCACCAGCACAAGGGTGCCTGGCCGAGCCCGGCCCGCCAGCCGTGGCTGCAGTGGACCGCCTCGCCGCCTTCGGTGGCAGACCTGGACGGTGACGGCCACAACGAGGTGATCGGGCTCCCCAACGTCGAGAAGCACATCCCCTACCGCACGCAGGGCTATGCGTTCATGGTCCTGGACGGGGCGTACGGCGACGGAAGCCGCTCGGCCATGCGGCACCCGGGCTTCGAGAAGCTCCCGATGTCCAACCATCCGGTGAACCGACCCAGCGGCGACTACTACCCGCCCTCCGGCATCCCCGCCCCGACGTTGGTCGACCTGACCGGCGACGGCCGGCCCGAGATCGTCGCTTCCCTCCCCGGCGGGAAGGTCTACGCCGTGGGGCCGGACGGGCACAAGCTCTGGAGCGCCACCTACGCACCGAAGCGCGCGAAGACGTTCGCCTCGGAAGTCGTCGCGGCCGACCTCAACAAGGACGGCACCCCAGAGCTGGTCTTCGGCACCTACTCACTGCACCGGAACGCCGGACACCTGGTCGTGCTCTCGGCCCAGGGGAAGACGCTCTCGAACACCCGGTTGAGCCACCAGGGCCGCGACGGCAACGGCATCGGCGTACCGGCGGCCCCGTCGATCGGGGACCTGACCGGCGACGGCACCCTCGAGATCGTCCTCACCACCTTCGACCACGGCATCGACGTCTACACCGTCCCCGGCTCCGGCACCGGCTGCCTGCCCTGGCCGACCGGGCGCGGCAACCTGCTCCGCAACGGGATGGGCCCGGCCACGGCGCCGTGACCGCGCGCTCGATCAGACGTCGGTCGGGAGCAGGGGCCGCATGAAGGTCCGTTCGTACCGCAGCACGCAGCCGCTCTCGTCGCGGATCCGGTCCGCCGCCACGAACTCGGGGTCGACGCCGAAGAGTTCGCGGTACTCCTCGTAGGCAGCGAGGCTCGGGAAGCTGAACACGGCCAGCGCCTTGTCGCTGGCTCCCTCGGAGGGCAGGAAGTACCCGTGGTGCTGTCCGCCGTGCGCGTTCACCAGCCTGATCCACGCGGCGGCGAAGCGTTCGAACGCCTCCATCTGCTCGGGTTCGACGGTGTAGTCGACGACGCAGGTGATCACGGAGTCCACGTTAGAGCTGCCGTGGTTTGTGCGCTCACCGCGGCCGGTCCGGCTCCACTCGCAGCGTGTTGAGTGTGGTGGCCAACATGGAGTAGTGGCCGACGAGCATCACCAGCTCGATCGCCTCCCGCTCGTCGAGCTGGACGCGCAGCTCGGTCCACAGGGTGTCCGACACATCGCGCTTGAAGTGCAGGGCATCGGCGACCCGGAGCAGCAGCCGGTCGCGGGGGCCCCACGACGGATCCGCGGGGCCCAGGGCGACCCGGTCGATCTCGTCAGCGGTGAGGCCGGCCCGGCGGCCGAGGCGGTGGTGCTGGGTGAGCTCGTAGGCCGAGTCCGACAGGGTGGCGACCCGGAGGATGACCAGCTCGGTCTCGCGGCGGGGGAGCCGACCGCCCGGCATCAGGGCGCCGGCGAAGAAGAGCCAGCCCCAGAAGAGGCGCCGGTGCCGACCGAGGGTCAGGAACACCGCCGGAGGAGAGGTGCCGGCGGCCCGGCCGGCCAGGCGGGCGAAGGCCTGCACCAGCAGCCCGGTGTGGCGGGTCCGGCCCGGTGCGATGCGGGCGGTCACGAGACCTCCGAGGGCCGGCGAGCGCGACGTACCTCCGGCAGCACCCGGTTCGCCTGCCGGTTGATGACCCGCATCAGCAGCACGTAGAGCGCGGGAGCGACCCGCTGCAGGAGGTGGGCGAGGCGGATGTCGGTGGAGGTGTAGACCCAGTAGCGGTTGCGCTCGACCCCGGAGATGATCGCGGCGGCCGCCTGCTCGGGCGTGACCGCATGTCGCCGGAACCGCGCCTGCGCCTTGAGGAACCGCCGGTTCGCCTGCTCGATCCCGTCGATCTGCACGGTCTCGGTGAGCGGACTGGCGACTGCGCCCGGGCACACGAGAGAGACTCCGATCCGGTGTCGCTCGAGGTCGAAGCGCAGCACCTCGGAGACACCGCGCAGGCCGAACTTCGAGGCGCTGTACGCCGCGTGCCACGGCATCCCGATCAGCCCCGCCGCCGACGACACGTTGACCAGGTGCCCACCGCGGCGGGCGTCGACCATCGCCGGGACCAGCTCCTCGATGACGTGGATCGGCCCCATCAGGTTCACGTCGACCAGTCGCCGCCAGGTCTCGTGCCGCAGTGACGACACGGTGCCCCAGGCCGAGATGCCGGCGATGTTCATCACGACGTCCATCGACCCCGAGACCGCCGTGACCTCGGCCGCGAGCGCGCGCACCGCGTCGTGGTCGGACACGTCGGCTTGCCGGGCCAGCACGACGGTCCCGCCGGCGGCCTCGATCCGGGCGACGGTCTCGGCCAGGCCGGACGGGGAGAGGTCGGTCAGGTGCAGCCGCGCCCCGAGCCGGCCGGCGTGCTCCGCGGTGGCCCGGCCGATCCCGCTGGCGGCACCGGTGATGAACACGTTGGCGCCGTCGAAGGAGCGACGCGGCCGGCCGATCACGCGACCAGCCCCGACAGGAGCGCCACCAGGCTGTCCTCGGAGACGACGTCGGACCGGCCGACGTGCTCCAGCGCGAGCCCGTTGACCAGCGCGAGCAGCAGCGTGGCGGCGTCCGACGCGGGCACCCTCAGCCGGCCACCCCGGGCCGCCACCACCCTGGCGAGCTGTTCGGCGGTGGACGCGACGAGCTCGTGCCGCACCGCCGCCGTACGGCGCGCGAGGGCCGGGTCGTGCGCGGCGTACGCCCGGAACTCGGCGAAGACCAGCTGCGCGCGGCCGTCGCGCGCCCAGGTCAGCACCGTGGCCGCGAGCAGCCGCAGGTCGTCCTCGAGGGAACCGTCGGCCGGCGCCAACGCGAGCCTGTCGCGCATCCCCGCCACCTCGTGCTGCAGCAGGGCGAGGAACAGGTCGTCCTTGCCCGCGAAGTTGGAGTAGACCGCGCCCTTGGAGAAGCCGGCTCGCCCGGCGATCGCGTCGAGGGTGGCCTTCTGGTAACCGACCTCGGCGAACTCGGCCCGGCCCGCGGCCAGCACCCGCTCGCGGACGACGGCCCGCTCGGGCCGCACGGTTCGCCGGCTGCGCCGAGAGGTGCTGGTGGTGGGCACAGCACTACGATACCGTCAGTATCGAAGTGGCGTCACGGCCCGCTACGCACCGCACCGCGCGTACGCCGTGACCTGGCTCCGCGGGAGGGGGCCGATCCTGCTGCGAGCCGACGGGAAGGGCCGGCTGCTGATCACCGTGACCGCCGACCGGGATCGCCCAGGCGACCGCCAAGAGAGTCAGAGGAGCGGCCTGAGCGGCCGGAGCACCAGCTCGGTGAACCGGCGGTGCAGGTCGCGAGCCTCCCACTCGCCGCGGGTCAGCTCGATGCAGTTCGACTCGTCGACCGACCAGATCTGCTCGAGCTCCTTGGCCAGACCGTCGTCGATGACCTCGACGTTGATCTCGTAGTTGCCCTGGAGGCTCAGCCGGTCGATGTTCGCCGTGCCGACCGTCGACCAGGAGCCGTCCACGGTCGAGGTCTTCGCGTGCACCATCGCGTCCTTGAACCGGAAGATCCGGACGCCGGCCTCGAGCAGCTGGGAGAAGTACCCGCGGGAGAGCCAGTCCGCGACGATGTGGTTGGACTTGAGCGGCACCAGCAGCCGGACGTCCACGCCGCGGCGGGCCGCGCTCCTGAGCGCGTCGACGAAGTTCTGGTCGGGGATGAAGTAGGCCTGCGTCATCCAGACGTTGGTGCTGGCCCGGTTGATCGCCTCGAGGTACATGCCCCTGATCGGGAACATCCACAGCCGCGGGACGTTGCGCTGCAGCCGGATGTGTGGCTCCCAGACGCTGGCCGTCTCCACGAGCAGCGGCCGTTCGCTGGCCCGGAGCCGGCGCCGCCGGTGCAGGTTCCAGAAGTCGGCGAAGGCCCGCCGGAGGTCCTGGACGCCGGGGCCGGTGATCCGGATGTGCGTGTCGCGCCACTCGGTCTCGTACGCCGACCCGATGTTGTAGCCGCCGACGTAGGCCTCCCTGTCGTCGACGACCAGGATCTTGCGGTGGTCCCGGCCGTAGCGGCGCAGGTCGAAGAAGCGCCAGCCGGCGGCGTAGACGGGGTAGCGGAGCACCTTCATCGACGCCGGGAAGCGCTTGAACCGTGGTGAGACCACGAGGTTCGCGAAGCCGTCGTAGATGCAGTAGACCTCGACGCCCCGGTCGGCCGCGGCAGCCAGCGCGGCCTTGAACTGCTCGCCGACCTCGTCGCCCTTCCAGATATAGGTCTCGAAGAGGATCTGCCGCTGCGCCCCGCCGATCGCCGCCAGCATGTCGGCGTAGAGGTCCTTGCCGAAGGTGTACGTCGTGATCGTCCCCTCGCCGACCTCCACGGTCGCGGGCGGCAGGGTCGGGAACGGCTTGGGCTTCTTGCCACGGCGCCGGTAGGAGTCGACCAGGCTCATCCCGATCCCGATCAGGATCGGGATCCCGAACACCACCGCGAGCGTCCGGCGGAGCCAGACGAGCACGCGCTCGATGGTCTCCGCGCTGCTCCTCACGTCGCAAAGCCTAGTGAGCGCCCTACAGGTGGTTGAGGAGGGCGTTGCCCTGGGCTGGAACCCACCACCCGCTCATCGAGCCTGTCGAGATGCCCGCAGGGTCGCCTCCCAGCCCACGCCGCGGAGGTCTCGTCAAGCTCGACCAGCGGCGGTCGGCTCGGGGGCCTTCGTTGCGGTGGGCCAGTACCGGCGAAGCCTTCAGGCCTGCGCGCCCGGTATCTCGAAGTCGATCTCGTCCTGCGCCTCGCGCCGCCGCTCGTGCGGCTCGGCGGCCAGGATCCACTCGCCCCGCCCGGCCGCCTGGTCGGCGTTGAGCTGCGCCGCGATCGCATCCATCGGCATGTCCGGCCAGACCGTGGCGACGAACGGCCCGCCCCGTTCGCTGCGGCCGGCCCCGGTGGCCTCCCAGATCCGCATCAGGGCGGTGATCGTCTCGGGTGAAGCCTCGGCGTCCGGGGCGAAGATCGTGAGCACAGCGTCGCAGGGCTCGACGACGTCGATGACCTGCAGCTGTCCGCGTGCGTCCTCGGCAGCGCGCACCAGGTCACCGGCCGCCAGCGGGACGAAGAACGAGCTGCTCTCGAGACGGTAGGTGCCCTGGGGCTCGACCGCGACGCCGATGACGTCCTCGTGGTCGAACGAGGACTCCTGCTCTCCGGCCCCCATGGCCTCGGCCTGCGCGACGACCTCGTCGAGGTCAGGGTCAGGGAGCGCCGCGGTCCCGCCCTCGTTGTGGATGAACCGCACCCGCAGGTGGACGGGGTCGCTCACGTCTTGGTGACCGCCTTGTGCACCTCGTCGAGCTTCGACTTCAGCTCGGGGATCTGCTTGACGAGGGCGATCTCCTCCGACAGCTCGGCGAGCAGCCCCTGCACCTGGGCGAGCAGGGCCTTGGTCTCCTCGAGCGTCTGGTCGACGGTGGTCATCCTCTTGTCGACCTTGCCGAGAGTCGCGTCGACGTTCGCCAGCTTCGTGTCCACGGTGCCGAGGGTGTCGCCGGCGCTGGCGAGCACCCGGTCGGCCTTCTTGAGCACGTCACCGACGGGGTTGAGGCCGAGGCCCATGGTCTTCTCCTGCGGGTC
>JAWWPK010000388.1:0-5759 GCA_033854925.1 Nocardioidaceae bacterium
GCTGCCTTGTCGGTGGCCAGCCAGCCCGTGACCTCGGGCCCGGGCTCGGGCCGGGCGCCGACCGGGCGGTCGGGCGTCGGCGATGAAGTTCCCCACCGTCGCCAGGCTCCATAGCGAGCAGCGTGCCCGACCGCGCGCGCTGTGCGTTCAGGCCACTCGAAGACAGGGACGCCGGCAGAGCGCAGCCGGGTGGCGTTCGCGCGGGCGTCCTGGGCGGCGACCCAGCAGACGTACACCGGCACCTCGATGCCCTCGGAGCGCAGCTGTTCAACGGTCTCGGCGACGGCGGTTGCGACGGCTTCGCTCGCCGAGCGCTGCAGCAGCACAGCGATCACTGCGTCGACCTCGCCGCTCCTGGCCAGCTGCTCGATGGCGAACGGGTAGAGCTCGGTGAAGCGTTGCCAGGCGGTGGTCAGGTCGACGGGGTTGCCGGAGCTGGCGAGGTCGGGCAGCGTCGATGCGAGCTCGGCCTGCAGCGGTGCGCTGAGCAGCGGTACGTCGAGTCCTTCGTCGGCGAGGAGGTCGGTGAGCTCGACTCCGGTGCCGCCGGAGTTGGTCACGATCCCCACCCGGAGCCCTGCCGGATGATCGCCATGCTCGAGCGCACGGGCCGCGTCGAGCATCTCGAGTCCGGACTTCGCCTCGATCACGCCGGCCTGGGCGAACGCCGCGGACCAGACCCGTTGCTGGCCGGCGAGACTTGCGGTGTGTGACCGAGCCGCGCGGCCGCCGGCACCGGACCGCCCGGTCCGGCAGACGACCACTGGCCTGGTGCGGGTGACCCGACGCGCCGCTTCGAAGAAGGCCCGGCCGTCGGACAGGGACTCCAGGAAGAAGCAGATCGGCCCGGAGCCGCCGTCGGTGTCCAGGTAGTCAAGGACCTCCGTGTCGGTGAGGTCCGCCTTGTTCCCGGACGCATAGACCTTGTTGAAGCGCAGGTTCTCGTCCTGGGCCAGGGAGTGCAGCGCCATGCCGTAGGCGCCTGACTGGGTGACCAGGCTCAGCGAGCCGACGCCTGGCGTCACCGGCGGTGACAGGGAGGCGTTGAGTCCGACCTCGGCGTTCTGGACGCCGAAGCAGTTCGGTCCGACGATGCGGACGCCGCCGGCACGGGCGATGGCCATGACTTCGGCCTGAAGCCGTTGGCCCTCCGAGCCGGTCTCGGCGAAGCCCGCGCTGATGACCACGCACGCCGGGATGTGCGCCCCGCCGGCGTCCCGTACGACGCCCGGGACGGCAGCAGCGGGGACGACGAGCACGGCGAGGTCGATCGGCACCGGGATCTCGGTGAGGCTTCGGTAGGCCCGGACCCCTGCCACCGGGCGCCCTGAACCGTTGACCGGGAGCACCTCCCCGGCGAATTCGGAGAGGTTCTTCCAGAAGAGCGCACCCGTGCTCCCGGGCCGGTCGGAGGCGCCGACGAGGGCGATCCGGCGCGGTCGGAACACAGCAGTGAGGGGGTCCTTCAGCAGGCGCACACCGGCCCCGATCCGTGCTCGAAGACGCGCCGGAGCTCGGCGGGGGAGAACTCCTGACGGCGTACGCCGAGGGGGTCCACGGAACGGATCACGGCCAGCTCGGCGGGGCTGGGCGGGGACACCTGCCTCAGGTCGCCGGCGACGTCGAAGGCGAACCCGGTTGCCTCGCGGACCTGGTCGAGCGACACGTCGGGGTAGGTCTCACGCAGCCGGGCCCGCCCGTCCGGGAAGTCGAACACCCCCAGCTCGGTGACCAGCCACTGCGGGCCACCTCCGGTGAAGCCCAGCTCCTGTCGCGTGCCGGCCTTCATGCGGTGCCCCATGTCGGTGACGAAGTCGCATTCCTCGACCAGGGTCCGACCGGACCGGTGCCTGGTCGTCCACAGGGTCAGGTTCTTGATCGTCGCGGCCAGGTTGCAGCCGCCACCACCTCCGCCGAGCTTGACCTTGGGACGGTCGATCGACCCGAGCGCCGTGACGTTGGTGTTGCCCCATCCGTCGATCTGACCGCCGGACAGGAACATCCGGTCGATGTCCCCTCGGGTGGCGGCATCGAAGAACTCCTCGAACCGGAGCTGGTAGACGGCCCGGTGCTGCAGCGCGAGGTCGTTGCCCGTGGGCGGGATGAACTCCGGCTCGGGGTTGACGGCGTACGTCGCCCCTTCGACCAGCAGCATGTCCCGCGCGTGGGTGTGCCGGGCGACGTGCATCGCCACCTGCGCGCAGGGGCTGCCGAAGCCATGGAAGACGGCTTCCCGGTCCTTGATGGTGCGCGCGAGCGTCACCACGAACCACTCGTCGATCGTGAAGGTCAACGTGCCCTCTCTCGCTCTCGTCGTGAGGGTCATGCGAAGAGCTCCTTCCAGGCCTGTGTCGAGGTCTTCCAGCCGCGCAGCCGCTCGACGCCGTCCTCGCCCAGGAGCTTGCGGTAGCCCTCCTCGGTCGCCGCCCCCGTGACGAATCGCTCGAGGTAGTCCGTGGCCCCCTGCGGGGTGGCGGCGGCTTCGACGTAGTCACGCAGGTGGTTGCGGTCGTAGGCGTAGTCCGGGTAGCAGGAGGTCGGGTGGGCACCGAAGGGTGCCTCGGCGACGGACGCGACCAGGTGGGCGGGGATGGTGATGCCGGCTGCGGCCACCTCCTCGGTCGAGGCGACCCGCTCGACGGTCGCCACGACCAGCTTGGAAGCCGAGGCGAACCTTTCGTCGAGGACGTAGGGCTTGTCGAAGTGGAGGTTGCCGCGTCGGTCGCCCATGCTTGCGTGGATCAACGCCACGTCGGGGCTCAGCGCGGGGACCGCGACCAGCACCTCTCCGGTGAACGGGCAGGTGACCTCGGCGTACTCCGGGTGCAGGCTCAGGATGTCGGAGCCCTTGACCCCGCGGACCGGGAGGAAGGGCAGGCCGGCTTCGGCCGCCCTGAGCTGGGTGAGCATCGTGATGCAGCAGCTCTCGGCGATGCGGACCTCTCCCGCCTCGGCGGCCCGACGGTACGCCGGCGCGAGGCCGAGGTCCTGCTCGAAGCCCACGTAGCTCTCCTCGCAGGTCGACACGGACCCGGCCGCGACCAGCAGGTCGACGTCGATCCCGTGCGCGGAGCCCACCAGGTGCAGATCGCGACGCTCCTGCCGGATGAGCTCGCGTACCAGGGCCATGGGCAGCCTCGCCGAGAGTCCGCCACCGAGGGCAACGACGTTCCCGTCCTGCACTCGCGCCGCAGCCTGCTCGAGCGTGACGAGCTTGTCGACCTCAAGGGAGAAGGGCATCAGACGTCCTCTACTGCGCCGTCATGCCGCCGTCGGCGGCGATCACGGAACCGGTCAGGAACGAGGCGTCGTCCGAGGCGAGGAAGGCCGCGACTCGGGCGATCTCCTCAGGCGTGCCGAGCCGACCGATGGGGTACTTGACCAGGGTCTTGGCCAGCCCGGCCTCGAGGTCGCCGTCGCCGCGGGCTCGCAACATCGGCTCCATCAACGGGGTGAACACCGTGCCGGGGCAGATCACGTTGACCCGGATCTTTCGCGGCGCGAGATCGATCGCCATCGACCTGGTCAGCGCGACCACGGCACCCTTCGCCGCGCAGTAGGCGGCGAAGTTCGGCACGCCCACCAGTGCCGCCACCGACCCCTGGTTGACGATCGCGCCCCCGCCGGACGCCTCCAGGTGAGGGACAGCCGCGCGTGAGCACACGAAGGTGCCCTTGGCGTTGACGGAGATCGCGCGGTCCCAGTCGTCGTCCGTGGCGTCGGCAACGGACCCCCTGGAGTCGCACCCGGCGTTGTTGTAGAGCACGTGCAGGCCGCCGTACTCCGCGACGACCTTGGCAATGGCTCCCTCGACCTCGGCCGCGTCGGCGACGTTGGCGGCCAGCGCGATGGCGCGTCCCCCGGCGTCGGTGATCGACGCGACGGTCTCCTCTGCGGCTTCGGTGCGCAGGTCGAGTACGCCGACGGCGGCTCCCTCGGAGGCGAGGAGCTCGGCCGTCGCGCGGCCGATCCCGGACCCGGCGCCGGTGACGACCGCCACCTTGTTGTCGAATCGTGTGCTCATCAGGGTGTTCCCTTCCACATGGTTGAGGACAGCTCGGTCTGCGGTTTCAGCGCGGCGGCCGCGGCGTTGGCGGCCAGCAGGACCGGTTCGTAGACCGGTGCGTAGGGCGGCGCGTAGGACAGGTCGAGCTCTGCGATGTCCTCGACCCCGAGCCCCGCGTGGAGCGCCACGGCGGTGACGTCGACCCGCTTGGCCACGTCACCCTCGCCCACGAACTGCGCGCCCAGCAGGCGTCCGTCACCGGTGTGGACGAGCCGGACGTCGACCCGGGCCGAGCCGGGGAAGTACTTGGCCCGTGACCTCCCGATGGCATCGGTGGCCTGGGCGTCGAAGCCTGCCGACAGCGCGTCGCCCAAGGTCAGACCGGTCCGTCCGACTCCGACACCGAACACCTTGACGATTGCGGTCCCCACGATCCCGGGAAAGCAGGCGGTGCCTCCGGCGGCCACGGTGCCGGCCACCCTGCCGGTCTTGTTCGCGGTCGGGCCCAGCGGGATGAAGGTGGGTCGGCCGGTGACGATGTGGTTGGGCGCGATGCAGTCGCCCGCGGCGTACACGTTGGGCACCGAGGTGCGCATGTGCTCGTCGACCAGGAGGGCGCCCTGGGGCCCGGTGCTGGCGCCGATGCTCGAGCCGAGGGTGCTCGCCGGCCGGACGCCCGTGGCGACGATGACGACGTCGGTGACGATCGTGCTGCCGTCGGTGAGCTGGAGGGTCAGCCCCTCGTCGGTGCGCACCAGGGCGTCAAGGCCCGCGTTGAGGCGGACCTCGACGTGCTGCCGGACCTCGTCCTCGACGCGCTGGGAGAACTCCGGGTCGAGGTTGGCCATCAGGCGCGGGAGCGACTCGACCAAGGTCACCGAGACACCCCGTTCCGCGAGCGACTCCGCCACCTCGAGGCCGATGTAGCCACCGCCCACCACCGCGGCGTGCCCGATGTGACCGGCGTCGAGGAGGGCGCGAAGCCGGATGGTCTCTGCGACGTCGCGGAGGGTGAACACGTGGTCGTCGTCGAGGCCGGGGAGGGCAGGGATGACGGGGGTGGCGCCGGCGGTCAGGACGAGCCGGTCGTAGTGGAGGTGCTCCGCGCGCTGCGCCGTGCGGAGGTGGACGACCTGTCGGTCGGCGTCGATCCGGACCACCTCCGTGCCCAGGCGCAGGTCGATGTCTCGCTGCTCGCGGAAGAACGCCGGCGGGTAGGCGCGCAGTGAGTCCACGTCGGCGACGAGATGGGAGAGGAAGTAGGGCAGGCCGCAGAGGCCATAGGCGGCATGGTTGCCGGCCTCGAGCACGACGACCTCGAGCTCAGGGTCCACTCGTCTCGCTGCCGACGCGGCGGACATTCCTGCCGCACCGGCACCGACCACCACCAGCCGTCGCCCCATCGCACACTCCTCATCGGTTCCGGGGAACGCTATGGACGCCGGCGTTGTGCAGCCATGACTTGCCAGGACGAAGGCGGGCTCGGTATTCGCCCCGCTCGGTCAGGGACGTGCAGTCGGGTGAGTACCTAGCCTCGGGGGCTCTACCAGAGCAGTGGAGGGTGCCACCGATGATTGACATGCCCGACTTTCTCGATCTGCCCCGTCGCTCGCCGAAGCCACGCGCCAGTGGTCTGACCCATGTGCTCGACAAGGGGCTGACAGTAGGAGCCCTGGACGCTCTGCTGGAGCAGTCGGCCGACTACATCGACGTCCTGAAGGTCGGCTGGGGGATCGCGTACGTCGACCCGCAC
>JAWWPK010000389.1:0-3712 GCA_033854925.1 Nocardioidaceae bacterium
AGAGCTGGGGCATGGCGATGGGGCCGTTCCGGGTGCTCGACGTCATCGGCAACGACATTCCGTGGCGGGCCCGGCGCAGCCGCTACGGCGCTGCCAGCGGTGGTGCCGAGTGGGAGCTTGCCGATGAGGTCCACGAGCGCGGCTGGCTGGGGCGAAAGTCCGGACTCGGGTGGTACGACTACCGCGAGGTGCCGTCCGGCGGGCCCAACCTGGAGCTCGCCGGCATCCTCGCAGCCCGGGCCGGGACCCATGAGGGCTCCGTTGTCGACGACACGGAGATCGTCGAGCGGTGCGTCTTCGCCCTGGTCAACGAGGGCGCGGCCGTGCTCGCCGACCGGATCGCCGCCTCGCCGGGTGACATCGACGTGGTGTTCCGCAACGGCTACGGCTTCCCGTCCGCGCGGGGCGGTCCGATGTTCCACGCCGACGCCGTGGGTCTGGACCGCGTCGTACGCCGGATGCGCGCGTTCGCCGTCACCGATCCCTTCTTCGAGCCTCACGCGCTCCTGGTCGACCGGGCTCGCGCATGATGCGCGAGGCGGTGATCGTCGCGACGGCCAGGACGCCGTTCGCCAAGGCCTGGTCCGGCTCCTTCAACATGACCCACTCGGCGACGCTGGGTGCGCATGTCGTGAAGGCGGTCGTCGAGCGCGCGCGGCTGGACCCGGAGACGATCGACGACGTCGTGATCGGCTGCGCGAACCCGGAGGGCGCCAACGGCCAGAACGTGGCCCGGCAGATCGCGATGCGTGCCGAGCTCCCGAGCTCGGTGCCGGGCATGACCGTCAGCCGCTTCTGCGGGTCGGGCCTGCAGGCAGTCGTCTCGGCGGCGCACCGGGTGATGGCGGGGGACGCGGACGTCGTGGTGGCGGGCGGGGTGGAGTCGATCTCCTGCGTCCAGGACCAGATGAACCGCCACATGGTCGAGGAGGCCTGGCTGGCGCGGCACCGCCCGGGGCTGTACGTGCCGATGCTCCAGACAGCCGAGAACGTGGCCGGCCGGTACGCCGTGTCCCGGTTGCAGCAGGACGAGTACGGCGTGGCGAGCCAGCAGAAGGCGTCGGAGGCAGAGGCGGCGGGGCGGTTCGCGGAGGAGATCATCCCGGTCGAGACGACTCGATCG
The DNA here is from genome assembly GCA_033854925.1 of Nocardioidaceae bacterium. GTDB lineage: Bacteria > Actinomycetota > Actinomycetes > Propionibacteriales > Nocardioidaceae > Nocardioides. Next base: position 1,124 of record JAWWPK010000389.1, read on the forward strand.
GTGGTAGACCGGACCACGGGAGAGGTGACCACCGTGAAGGTCACGGCCACTCGCGACGAAGGAATCCGTCCGGACACCACTCTCGAGGGAGTGCAGCGCATCCGGACCGCACTACCGGGAGGCACCGTGACAGCCGGCAACGCCAGTCAGTTCACCGACGGCGCCTCGGCCTGTGTCGTGATGGGCGCCGATCGCGCCGATGAGCTCGGACTCGATCCGCTCGGTCGGTTTCGCGCGTTCGCCGTCGCCGGCTGCGACCCCGACGAGATGGGTGTGGGCCCGACGGTTGCGGTGCCCAAGCTGCTGGCTCGTGCCGGGCTGTCGGTCGCTGACATCGACCTGTGGGAGCTCAACGAGGCATTCGCCGCTCAGGTGGTGCACTGCCGCGATGTCCTGGGCATCCCCGACGAGGCTCTGAACGTGGACGGAGGAGCCATCGCCCTGGGTCACCCCTACGGCGCGTCCGGTGCCCGCCTCGTCGGGCATGCGCTCATCGAAGGGCGTCGCCGCGGAGCGCGGCGCGCCGTGGTCACCATGTGCATCGGCGGCGGACAGGGCGCGGCGGCCCTCCTGGAGCTGTAATACGTAAGACAATCTATTGACGTTCGCGCAAACAACGTCATACGATTCGTGGGAGCACCACCGAAGGAGTGTCCGAGATGGCAGATGACGAGCTGCAGGCCCAGCTGGCCTCGCTCGGTGCTCGCCTGCAGTCGCTCGAGGACCTCGAGGCCATCAAGGAGCTGCACCGCCGGTTCACCAAGGCCGTGGCCGATCGCGACTTCGGGACCCTTTCCGGCTTCTTCACCGAGGACGCCGTCATCGACATGCGCAGGCATGGTGAGACGGTCGGGACAGAGGCGATCAAGCAGCACTTCGACGGCATGGAGGCTCAGCCCCTCATCGGCGCCGGCTACGTGCTCAGCTCCCCGGTCATCGACGTCACCGGGGACGCCGCATCCGGCGAGTGGACCTGGCACCGGTTCACGGCCCCCGGCTCGTGGGAGGAGGGACGCTACCGCTGCGCCTACCGGCGTACCGAGGACGGCTGGCGCTTCACCCGGCTGCACTTCCGCGTCGTACTCCCCGACCCCGACGACTCCTCGGCGGACGAGGCGAGCTCGTGATCATCGCCGACCTCGTGCGCCGCAGCTGCCGGACCCACGCCGCCAACGTCGCGGTGTCAGACGGTGCGACGTCGCTGACCTACGGGGAGGTCTGGGACCGGTCGGTCCGGCTGGTGAACGCGCTGAGGTCCCTGGGGGTCATGCCGGGGGACCGGGTGGCCACGCTGGGCGCGAACGCCGTCACGACCATGGAGGAGATGACGGGGCTGGCCGTCGGGGGCTACGCGCGGACGGCGCTGCACGGGATGAACGGCGGCGAGACGCACGCCTACATGCTGGAGCGCGTCGGGGCCCGCGCCCTGATCGTCCAGGCCGACCACTACGCGAAGTTCAGCGACTTCTTCGCGTCCGTGCCCGGCCTCGAGCACGTGATCGTCCACGCGGCACCACCCGGAGCTCTGGACTACGAACAGCTTCTTGCGTCGGCTTCCCCGGACGATGCCAGGGTGCCCGTCCAGGGCGACGACATCATCCACCTGGCCTTCTCGTCCGGCTCCAGCGGCAAGCCGAAGCCGGCCGTGCACACGCACGAGGGCTGGATGCACGTGACCACCGACCACGTCACGATGCTGCCCCGGCTGCGTCAGGAGGACGTCTACCTCGCGGCTGCGCCGCTGACCCACGCCGCGTCCACGGTCCTCTACGCGTTGCTGGCCCGCGGCGCGCGGGTCCAGGTGATGCCGAGCTTCGACGCCGGCGAGGCGCTCCGGCTGATCGAGCAGGAGCGCTGCAGCCTCACGGTCATGGTGCCGACGATGCTGCAGCTGCTGGTCGCGCATCCCGAGGTACACACGCGTGACCTGTCCAGCCTGAGGGCCGTGCTCTACGCAGGGGCACCCATCTCGGTCGCCACCGCGCGGGCAGCTCATGGCGCGCTGGGCGACGTCCTCTTCCAGACCTACGGCCAGAGCGAGTGCCTGCCCGCCACCATGCTGACGCCCGAGGACCACGCCGTGGGCGTCCGCGAGAACGCCGCACTCCTGCGCTCGGCGGGCCGTCCGTGTCTCAACAGCACCGTGCGGATCCTCGATGCGGACGGCCACGACGCCGGTGTCGGCGAGGTCGGCGAGATCGTCATCCGCACGGAGGGGCGGATGCGGGAGATCTTCAACGACCCGGAGCTGACTGCTGAACGCATCACCAGCGACGGCTTCGTCCGCACCAAGGACCACGGCTATCTCGATGCCTCCGGCTATCTCTTCGTCGTGGACCGGGCCGACGACATGATCATCTCCGGGGGCTTCAACATCTGGCCGGCGGAGATCGAGAACCTCCTGGCCGAGCACCCGGCGGTCGAGGAGGTCCTCGTCGTGGGAGTGGCCCACGCCAAGTGGGGCGAGACCCCCCACGCGGTGGTGACCCTCAGGGAGGGCAGCTCGGCGACCGAACAGGAGCTGATCGACTTCTGCCGCGGTCGGCTCGGTTCCATGAAGAAGCCAACGGTCGTCAAGCTCCGCTCGGA
>JAWWPK010000390.1:0-7272 GCA_033854925.1 Nocardioidaceae bacterium
ATCTGCGATCGCCATGCCGGTTGGCTGCTTGGCGCGCAGATGGTGCTGGCGCCGAACGAACATCTTGACGTACTTCCAGTCTCGATGTTCCTGCCCACCGGTCGTCGCCTTCGGAACCCGTTGTCAGACAGCGGTGAACGCCGACTCCGTCCCGAGGACATCACCGAGATCTTGGGGCTCCCGGTGACGACCATGCTGAGGACCGCTTGGGATCTGGGGCGCGTGCGCTCGAGAGTCCGAGCCATCTGTGGCCTGGACCAAATGCTGCGCCTGCCTGGGTTTCCTCGGGATGCCTTCCTGGCGGGTGTGGAGCGGTTCCGAGGAGAGCGCTGGGTCACCAACCTGCGGACGCTGGCTCCGCTGGCCGACGGCCGCGCAGAGTCACCCCCCGAGTCGATCCTCCGTCTCTACTGGATCGATGCTGGACTCCCGTGGCCTGTCCCCCAGCTCGAGGTGTGGGTCGACGGCGTGCTGATCGCACGGCTGGACGTCGGACACCCGGGCATCTTCTACGCCGTGGAGTACGACGGAGCCGAGTGGCACTCCTCGTCCGCTCAGGTGTCGCATGACCTTCGCCGTCGGCTGGCGGTCCGGGAGCACGGCTACACCGTGGACGTGTTCACCAAGGTGAATGTGTTCGGCCAGCACCGCGACGTCGAGGCACGCCTCGCCGAGGTTGCAGCCGAAGTCAACCGCCGCACCCGGGTGTACGTCTGATATGCCTCGCCGAGCCGTCGCTACTGCACATCAGTAACGACGGGTCACCACCCTCAAGACCACGCCGAGCCGTCGTTACTGCCCGTCAGTAACGACGGGTCGGCGCCGGGTTCACTGGGTGACGCGGTAGGCGTCGAAGACGCCGGGGACGGAGCGCACCGCCTTGATGACGTTGTCGAGGTGCTTGGTCTCGGCCATCTCGAAGGTGAACCGGCTCTTCGCGACCCGGTTGCGGGTGGTCTGGAGGTTGGCGCTGAGGATGTTCACGTGCGCGTCGGAGAGCACCATCGTGATGTCGGCGAGCAGCCGGGCCCGGTCCAGCGCCTCGACCTGGATGTTGACCAGGAACGTCGACTGGCCGGTCGGCGCCCACTCGACCTCGAGGAGCTTCTCCGGGTGCGAGCGCAGCTCGCTGGCGTTGGTGCAGTCGGTGCGGTGCACCGAGACCCCGCCGCCCTTGGTGACGAAGCCCAGGATGTCGTCGGGCGGCACCGGGGTGCAGCACTTGGCGAGCTTGACCCACACGTCGGGCGCGCCCTTGACGATGACGCCGGCGTCCCCGCCGCTGGGGCTCTTGCGGCCGCGGCGGCCGGTGATGGTGACCGCTTCGGCGAGGTCCTCCGAGGCGCCGTCCGCGCCGCCGTGCTCCTCGATGACCCGGCGTACGACGGCCTGCGCGGACAGGTTGCCCTCGCCGACCGAGGCGTAGAGCGCCGAGACGTCGGCGATCTTGAAGTGCCGGGCGGCCTGGGTCAGCGACTCGTGGGACATCAGTCGCTTGAGCGGGAGCCCCTCCTTGCGCATCAGCTTGGCGATCTGCTCCTTGCCGCGCTCGACCGCCTCCTCGCGCCGCTCCTTGGTGAACCACTGCCGGATCTTGGAGCGGGCCCGCGGTGACCTGACGAAGGTGAGCCAGTCGCGGGACGGGCCGGCGTTGGGCGCCTTCGACGTGAACACCTCGACCACGTCGCCGTTCTCGAGCGTCGACTCGAGCGGCACCAGCCGCCCGTTGACCCGGGCCCCGATCGTGTGGTGGCCCACCTCGGTGTGTACGGCGTACGCGAAGTCGACCGGCGTCGCCCCGGACGGCAGCGCAATGACGTCGCCACGCGGGGTGAACACGTAGGTCTCGGCGCGGTTGATCTCGAACCGCAGCGACTCGAGGAACTCACCGGGGTCCTCGACCTCGCTCTGCCAGTCGAGCAGCTGGCGGACCCAGTTCATGTCGTCAACGTCGCCGAGCTTGTCGGTGTCGATACCGACCCGGCCGTCCTCCTTGTACTTCCAGTGCGCCGCGACGCCGTACTCCGCGCGGCGGTGCATCGCGAAGGTGCGGATCTGCATCTCGACCGGCTTGCCCTGCGGGCCGATCACCGTCGTGTGCAACGACTGGTACATGTTGAACTTCGGCATCGCGACGTAGTCCTTGAACCGGGTCAGGACCGGGTTCCAGCGCGAGTGCAGCACGCCGAGGACCGAGTAGCAGTCGCGGTCGTCCGCGACGAGGATCCGGATGCCGACGAGGTCGTAGATGTCGGAGAACTCGCGGCCGCCGACGATCATCTTCTGGTAGATCGAGTAGTAGTGCTTCGGGCGGCCGGTGACGGTGGCCTTGATCTTGGCCTCGCGCAGGTCCGTCTCGACCCCGCTGATCACCTCGGCCAGGAACTGGTCGCGCGAGGGTGCCCGCTCGGCCACCATCCGCACGATCTCGTCGTAGATCTTGGGGTGCAGGGTCGCGAACGCGAGGTCCTCGAGCTCCCACTTGATCGTGTTCATCCCGAGCCGGTGGGCCAGCGGCGCGTAGATGTCGAGCGTCTCGCGGGCCACGCGCTCCTGGGTCTCCTGCCGGACGTAGCGCAGGGTCCGCATGTTGTGCAGCCGGTCGGCGAGCTTGATGACCAGAACCCGGATGTCGCGCGACATCGCGACGATCATCTTGCGGATCGTCTCGGCCTGCGCCGAGTCGCCGTACTTCACCTTGTCGAGTTTGGTCACACCGTCGACGAGCTGCCCGACCTCGTCGCCGAAGTCCGCCCGGACCTGCTCGAGGGTGTACGACGTGTCCTCGACCGTGTCGTGCAGCAGCGCCGCGACCAGGGTCGGCTCGGTCATCCCGATGTCGGCCAGGATCGTCGTCACCGCGAGCGGGTGGGTGATGTAGGGGTCGCCGCTCTTGCGCATCTGGGTGCCGTGCATCTCGGCGGCGGTGTCGTAGGCGCGCTCGAGCAGCGCGAGGTCGGCCTTGGGGTGGTTGGCGCGAATGGCGCGGAACAGCGGGTCGAGGACCGGGTTGCCGGGCTGGCTGCGGGTGGCCACCCGAGCCAGCCTCGAGCGCATCGACCGGGTCGCAGCCGGGCCGGGGCTCGCCGTGGTGCCCTCGCCTCGCTCCTCGGCACGCGCCGCGTTGCGCCGCACCCGGGACCGCTCGACGGGCTTCTCAGTGGCCTCGTCGTCGGCCGGGGTGGCACGCTCCTCGGTGCGCTCCTCGGTCACTCAGCCCAGCGTACGCGGGTTCAGATGGTCAGGAGGCTGAGCAGCGGAAGGTCGCCGATGGTCTCCAGGCCCGGCAGGAAGCCCAGCTCCATGAGCACCGCCACTCCCACGGCGACGCCCCCGCACGCCTCGACCAGGCGGCGGGTCGCGGCCACGGTGCCGCCGGTGGCGAGTACGTCGTCGACGAGCAGCACCCGCTCCCCCGGCGCGATCGAGTCCCTGTGCAGCTCCAGCGTGGCCTCGCCGTACTCCAGGGAGTAGGACTCGGCGTACGTCTCGCGCGGCAGCTTGCCGGCCTTGCGGACCGGGACGAACCCGGCGCCGAGAGCCAGCGCGACCGGTGCGGCCAGGATGAAGCCGCGCGCCTCCATGCCGACGACCTTGTCCACCGCGGTGGCCCCGGACTCGTCGCGGCCGGCCGCGGCCAGCCCCGCGATGACCGCGCTGAAGCCCGCGTGGTCCGCGAGCAGCGGCGTGATGTCCTTGAAGACCACTCCGGGCTCAGGGAAGTCGGGCACGTCGACGACGAGGCGCCGCAACGCCTCCCGCGCCGCCTCGATCATCCGTGAGTCACTTGCGTTTCGACCGCGGCTGCCGGGTCGGCTGCTGCCGTCCGGACGCCGGGCTCTGACCCACCGGACGCTGTGTGGTCGGCACCGTGCGGCCGCGGCCCATCGCCTCGGGAGAAGCGCTCGGCCGCGGGACGTCGTCGTCCTCGTCGTAGTCGTCGAAGTCGTCGTCGCGGTCCTCGACCAGCACCGCACCGGGCGCGTCGGGGTCCACGATCGGCAGGTCGTCCTTGAACACGGGCACGGACGCGTAGCGGTCGGCGTTGCGACGCTCGCGCGCCCTGGCCCGGCGCTCGGCGAGCACGACCTCGGTCTCGGTCGACTTCAGCTGCACCAGCAGCGGCGTCGCGATGAAGATGGAGGAGTACGCGCCGGCGGCCATGCCGACGAACAGCGCGAGCGCCAGGTCCTTCAGCGAGCTGGCACCGAGCTGGACCGCGCTGACGTAGAGGATCGCCCCGACCGGGATCAGCGCCACCAGCGAGGTGTTGATCGAGCGGACCAGGGTCTGGTTGACCGCGAGGTTGGCGGCCTTGGCGTACGTCGTCCGGCTGGCCCGCAGGTTCTTGGTGTTCTCGCGGATCTTGTCGAAGACCACGACGGTGTCGTAGAGCGAGAAGCCGAGGATGGTCAGCAGGCCGGTGACCGTGGCCGGGCTGACCTCGAAGCCGGAGAGCGCATAGACGCCGACCGTGATGATCAGGTCGTGCGCCAGCGCCACGATCGCGGCGGCCGACATCTTCCACTCTCGGAAGTAGGCCCAGATGAAGAGGATCACCAGGAACAGGAAGACGACCAGGCCGAGGATGGCGCGGTTCTTGACCTCGTCACCCCAGCTGGCGCCGATCTGGTCCTGCGAGATCTGCGTCGTGTCGACGCCGATGGTGTCGGTGATCGCCTGGGTGACCTGTGCGCTCTGGGCGTCGGTGAGCTCCTCGGTCTGGATCAGGATGGTCTGGCTGCCCGAGGTGGTGACCACGGGCGCGTCGGCGTTCTTGATGCCGAGCGAGCCGACGGCGTCGCGGAGGGCGTCGGCGTTGTTCTGGGTGACCTGGGACTTGCTGAGGCCGCTCACCTTGTATTGGGTGCCGCCGGTGAACTCGATGCCGTAGTTGAGCCCCTTCACCGAGAGGCCGAACACAGCGAGCACCACGATGAGCCCCGAGATGGCGTACCAGAGCCACTTGCGGCCCACGAAGTCGATGGACCTCGAGCCGTTGTAGAGGCTGTTGCCGAGCCGGCTGACCTTGCCCATCAGACCGTGCCCTCCTGGGTCGAGCGGGTGCTGGCCGGCACCCGAGGTCGGTCGGGGGCGATCTTGTCCACGCCCAGTGTCGCCGCGCTGAGGCCGGAGAGCCTGCCGCCGCCGTTGTAGAAGCGGAGCTTCGCGAACAGCGAGACCAGCGGCTTGGTGAACCAGAAGAACACCACCAGGTCGATCAGGGTGGAGAGGCCCAGGGCGAACGCGAAGCCGCGGACCACGCCCGCCGCGAAGATGTAGAGCACGAGCGCGGCGAGCAGCGAGACGGTGTCGGCCGCCAGGCAGGTGGCCCGGGCCCGGATCCAGCCGGCCTCGACCGCGACCCGCATGGACTTCCCGTCCCTCATCTCGTCGCGTATTCGTTCGAAGTAGACGATGAACGAGTCCGCGGTGATACCGACCGCGACGATCAGACCGGCGATCCCGGGCAGGGTGAGGGTGAAGTTGGCGGTCTTGGAGAGCAGCAGCACCATCGCGTACGTCGACGCGCCGGCCACCAGCAGCGAACCGATGACCACGATGCCCAGGCCGCGGTAGTAGATGAGGCAGTAGATCATCACCAGCAGCAGCCCGACGATGCCTGCGGTGATGCCGGCGTTCAGCTGGTCACCGGCCAGTGACGGGCCCACGGTCTCGACGCTGAAGTCGGAGAAGGACACCGGCAGGGCGCCGTACTTCAGGCTGGTGGCGAGGCTCTTGGCCGAGGCCTGGGTGAAGTTGCCCTCGATCTGGGCCTGGCCGTTGGTGATCAGCGAGTTCATGGTCGGTGCTGAGATGACCTGGCCGTCGAGCACGACCGCGAACTGCTTGCACGGGGGCACGGTGCCGCTGGGGCAGACCAGCGCCTCCGAGATCTTGCTGAAGGCCGAGGTGCCGTCGCCGTTGAAGTCGATGGACACGACGTAGCCGACCGCGTTCTGCGGGATCTGCGCCGAGGCCGAGTCGAGCTGGTTGCCCTCGATCATCGACGCGGAGAGCAGGTACTTCTGCGCGGTCTTGGTCACGGCGTCCCACTCGCAGGTGACCAGGGGCTTCTTCGGGTCGTCCTCGACGTTGACCGGCGTGCCGTCCTGCGGACAGGTGAAGGCGTTGTAGGCGGCGATCGCCTCCTGGTTGGGGGCGTCGATCCACTTCAGCGGGTCGGCGACGTCGGGGCCGCCCTCCGGGCTCGGCGTGGTCGGTACGCCGGTCGGCGTGCCGGCATCGCTCGGCGCCGTGGCGCCGTCCGTCGGGGTGGCGGAGGCCGAGTCGCTCGGGCCCGCCGACTCGGTCGGGCTCGGACTGGTGGTGTCGGCATAGCTGACACCTGCGCGGTTGGAGGTGCCGGAGGGGCTCGCCGCGTCGGACGGTGCGGTGGTGTCGCCGGCGGTGGGGCTGGCCGGCGCGGTGACGCCCGTGCCGGTGCCGGTCTGAGGCGCCGTCGGGTCCTGCGGGGTCGTGGTGCCCGTGCTTGGCTGACAGCGGCTGGGATCCTGGTCGTCGCAGGCCACCAGCCGGAACCTCAGCTGCGCCTGGCGCTTGACCGTGTCGACGAGGTCACGGCGGCTGTCGCCGGGGATCTCGACCACGATGTAGTGGTTGCCCTGCACGGTCACCGCGGCCTCGGCGACACCGGAGCCGTTGACACGCTGGTCGATGATCTTGCGAGCCTCGTTGAGCGACTCGCTGGTGGGGTTCCCCTTGGGCGTCAGCCGGATGCTGGTGCCGCCCTGGAGGTCCAGGCCGAGCTCGGGCTTCCAGCTGCCGGCGAGGGCCACCAGTCCGAAGGCGATCGCCAACCCCAGGAAGAACACCACGAGGGTGCGTCCGGGCCGGGCGGTCCTGCGTGCCATCTCAGTTCTCCTCCGAGACTTCTGGTTCGTCGTCCGGTGTCGGGACTTCCTCCGGCCAGACCACCTGGCCGACCGCGCCGCGAGCGACCTTGATGGTCACGCCGTCGGCGATCTCGACCTGCGCCACGTCCTCGTCGAGGCCGCGGATGGTGGCGTAGACGCCCGAGGTGAGGATCACCTCGTCTCCAACCTCCAACGTGGACTGCATGTGCACGAGTTCCCGCTGGCGGCGGGCTTGCGGCCGCACGAGGAGCAGCCAGAGCAGGAGCGCGAACCCGACAAGGGTCAGCACCGGGAGGAAATTCTGCACGAGGGGGGAGTCTACGGCGGGCTCGTCCTATCGCCGCATCGGGAGTAAGTGCCCTGTCAGCGCGATCCGCGCACTGATTCCGCGGCC
>JAWWPK010000391.1:0-3240 GCA_033854925.1 Nocardioidaceae bacterium
GACGATGACTGACACCCTCCCAGAACGCGCCTGGCGCGAGCCGACCCGGCCCCGCGGCGTACGTCGCGTCCTCTACGACTCCGGCTACGCCCTGTCGGCGTTCTTCCTGGCCCTGCCGGCCTTCGTCATCGTCGTGACGGACTTCGCGCTGGGCATCAGCCTCGCGGTGCTGGTAGGTGGCGTGCTGCTGCTCTGGGTCGGCGTGATGGTGGCCCGCGGCTTCGCGCGGTTCGAGCGGATCAGACTCCGCGGCATGCTGGGCAAGCCCGCCGAGACCCCGGCCTACCTCTGCCCCAAGCCCGAGGACGGCTTCTGGCGAAAGGCGCTGCTGCCGCTGCGGGACGCGCAGTCGTGGCTCGACGTCGTGTGGTGCCTGGTCGGCCTCGTCACCGGCACCATCGCGTTCGCCCTGACGCTGGCCTGGTGGGCGGCGGCTGCGGGCGGCCTGTCCTACTGGTTCTGGCAGCGCTGGATCCCCTACGACCGCGCCGACAACACCACGCTCGCCGAGCTGCTGGGCTTCGGTGAGGGCCGTCATCCCGAGATCGTGCTCAACCTGGTGCTCGGTGCGTTCGCGCTGGTCACCCTCCCGCTGATCGTGCGGTTCGCAGCGGCACTGCACGGCAGCCTCGCGCACGTGCTGCTGAGCAGCCGCGCCGAGCTCCAGCAGGAGGTACGCCGCGTCGAGGGCGGCCGGTCCGCGGCTCGCGCGGCCGAGGCAGCCTCGTTGCGCCGGCTCGAGCGCGACATCCATGACGGCCCCCAGCAGCGCCTGGTCCGGCTGACCATGGACCTGGGCCGGGCGAAGCGCCAGCTCACCGAGGACCCGGACCGCGCCGGCGAGACCATCGACGCGGCGCTGCTCCAGGCCCGCGAGACCGTCGACGAGCTGCGCTCACTGTCGCGGGGGATCGCCCCGCCGCTCCTGGTCGACCGCGGCCTGTCCGCCGCGCTCGGGGAGCTGACCGTGCGCAGCGAGGTGCCGGTCGAGGCGACCGTCGACCTGCCCACGCCACTGCCGCCGCACGTGGAGACGGCTGTCTACTTCGTCGTTGCCGAGGCGCTCACCAACATCGCCAAGCACAGCGGCGCCACCCGCGCCTCGGTCGGCGTCTGGCTGGAGAACGGCGGGGTCGAGGTCCGCGTCGAGGACGACGGGGTCGGGGGCGCCCACCCCGCGAAGGGCAGCGGCTTGGCCGGGCTCCAGCAGCGGGTGCTGGCGGCGGACGGCAAGCTCGAGGTCAGCTCGCCCGTGGCCGGCCCGACCGTGGTCAGTGCGTGGCTACCCTTGGGCGGCTCATGAGGTCTCTGAGGATCGTCGTCGCGGACGACTCCCTGCTGCTGCGGGAGGGGCTCCAGCTGCTGCTCGCCGAGGCCGGCCACGAGGTGGTGGCGGCCGTCGGTGACGGTCCGTCGTACGTCGCGGCGACGCTGGAGCACCGGCCGGACGTCGGCGTGGTCGACGTCCGGATGCCGCCCAGCCACACCGACGAGGGGCTCCGCGCCGCGGTCGAGGTCCGCCGGAGCTGGCCCGGCGCGCGGATCATGGTGCTCTCGCAGTACGTCGAGGTGTCCTACGCCGACGACCTGCTCGCCTCGGGCGACGGCGGTGTGGGCTACCTGCTCAAGGACCGGGTGAGCGACCTCGACGACTTCCTCGCCGCCCTGGCCACGGTCGCGGACGGTGGCACCGTGCTCGACCCGCAGGTGGTCGCGCAGCTGATGAGCCGCCGCCGCGACCCGCTCGAAGGGCTCACCCCCCGCGAGCGTCAGGTGCTCGCGCTGATGGCCGAGGGCCGCTCCAACGCCGCGATCGCCCAGGCGCTGGTCGTCACCGAGGGAGCCGTTGAGAAGCACACCCAGCGGATCTTCGCCAAGCTGGGGCTGCTACCGCACGACGGCCAGCACCGAAGGGTGCTTGCGGTCGTGAGGTTCCTGCAGTCGGGGTGAACTCGGTAGCTCAGCGGCGCCCACCTCGGGTGGGCCGCGGCCGTGGTCAGGGAGTCAGTCCCCCGGGGTATAGAACCCCGACCTGCCGACGCACGTCGTCCATCTGCCTCATGATCGTGAGCGTCTGCGCGTGCGGCACGAGCGGGCTCTCCAGCAGCCCCTCGCCCAGGCAGCGCTGGAACTCGATCGCCTCGTGCGCATAGCCGCGCCCGATCACCGGTTCGCGGCCCTCGATGCGCAGCGGCTTGCCGTGGTCGGTGGAGTCGTTGCTGCCGCCGGTGGCCGTCGGGGTGTACGTCGCGTGGGTGGGATGGTGGAAGTCCTCCAGCACCAGCCGGCCGCGGTCCGTGGCGATCTCGGCCCGGCGCGAGGACCACGAGGTCATCGACGCCACCATGGTCGCGACGGCTCCGGCGGCGTACCGGCCGGCGACGGCGATGTCCAGGTCGATGCCGGTCTCCGAGAGCACCGCGGTGGCCGTCAGCTCCTCGGCCTCGCCGAGCAGCAGGTGCGCGAAGGTCAGCGGGTAGATGCCCATGTCGAGCAGGGCTCCCGCACCGAGCTCGGGGTCGAGCAGCCGGTCGTCGGGCTCGGTGTCCACGACGAAGCCGAGCTCTGCGTGCAGGTGGTGCGGCGTGCCGAACGTGTGCTCGCGCAGGCCGTGCTGGACCGCCTGGACCACCGGGTGGCAGGCGGTCCACATCGCCTCCATCAACAACCGCTCCGACCGCAGCGCCAGCGCGAACAGCTCCTCGGCGTCGGAGGCGCGCAGCGTGATCGGCTTCTCGCAGAGCACGTGCTTGCCGGCCTCGAGGGCGGAGGTGACGTGGTCGACGTGCAGCGCGTGCGGCGAGGCGACGTAGACCGCGTCGATGGACTCGTCGCCGAGCAGCTCCTCGTAGGAGCCGTACGCCGCCGCGAAGCCGAACTCCTGCGCGAACGCCGCGGCTCGGGCCTGGGAGCGCGAGCCGACCGCGGCGAGCTCGGCGTCCGGCACCAGCCGGAGGTCACGGCAGAACGTGCGGGCGATGCGACCGGGCCCGAGAACTCCCCAGCGTGTGGTCATTGCGGAACCGTAGCCGCACCCCAGTGCCCTTCCGGCACGCCGAGGCACTGAATGACATTGGTGTGATTCGTCGCCTACCATGACCGCATGGACGCGGCGAACGTCGGACGCACCGACGCGGGGCAGGCGGAGGAGTCTGCCCTCAGCGACCGCGACCGCGAGATCCTCGAGTTCGAGCGGCACTGGTGGAAGTACGCCGGCGCCAAGGAGACCGCGGTCCGCGA
>JAWWPK010000392.1:0-7525 GCA_033854925.1 Nocardioidaceae bacterium
TGCCGTCGTCCTCCAGCTCGTCGCCGAGCGTCTGGTTGATCGCGAGCGCGAGGGTCAGCGGCGTCGGGTCGGACTGCCTGGGCGTGGCTTGGGTCCGCGGCCTCGGGTAGGACAGCGGGGCCATCACCTCGGCCCGAGTCTCGAGCCGTGGTTCCGCGGCGACCTCGAGCGCCAGGTTGCCGACGCGTTTGCGGACCTGCTCGTAGCGCGCCAGCACGGCGTCGGCGGCCCAGCGACCGCTCTCGACCAGCGCGCGAGCGGTGCCGAGGAGCGGGTCCCTCGCGTGGTCGGCCTGGATCGCCACCTGGGTGCGGTAGGCGATCTCGACGTCCGAGCCGGCGTGGCCCATGAACCTCACCATGTCCAGGTGCAGCACGGCCGGGGACCGGCGGGTGCGGACGCCGGCCAGGGCCTGCTCGGTCGTGCTGAGCAGCTCCACCGGGTCGTGGCCGTGGGCGTGGAGGTAGGGGATGCCCGGGAGGTGCTGCAGCACCGCGGCCGGCCAGCCCCGCGGCGTACGCGTGCTGATGCCGAGGCCGTTGTCCTCGCAGACGAACAGCACTGCGCAGTCGCGGCGCACGTGCGTCAGGTACGCCGCCGCGTTGAGGGCACCGGCCGCCGTCGAGTGGTTCACCGAGGCGTCGCCGAAGCTGGACACGACCACCGCGTCCGCGGGCCACGGCGTCTCCCGGCCGAGGACCCGCGCCAGCCCGAGTCCGAACCCGAGCCCGACCGCGCGCGGCAGGTGTGAGGCGATCGTCGAGGTCTGCGGGATGACGTTCAGCCCCGGGTGACCGAACACCTTGTGCCGGCCGCCCGAGATCGGGTCGGACGCGGAGCCGGTGAGGCTCCGCAGCGTCTCCCGGACCGGGTCGACGTTCCCGTCCAGGTGCGCGCGGGCGGCGTAGAACGCACCCGAGCGGTAGTGGAGCAGGGCGGGGTCGGTGGTCCGGGAGAGCAGCCCGAGAACGGCGTTCGACTCGTGCCCGGCCGAGCCGATCGTGTAGAAGCCGGAGCCTCGTTGCTGGAGCGACCGCGCCGCGAAGTCGAGGTGCCGGCTCTCCGCCTGCGCCTCGAAGAGGGCTTCGAGCTGGGCCGCGAGTGCGTCGTCGACCTGACCGCCCGCCGCACGCAGGCCTTCAACCGTGCGGAGGAAGTGCTCGTCGATCGGCTCCACGGGACCTGAGGGTGGCACGAGCGGACCCGTCTGCGCACGAAGCGGTAGCGCAGGTTCAGGCCCTCTCGCTACGTGATCCTGATCTGAAGCGGGTAGATCCCCATGCGCAGCGACGACCCGAATGCCGGCGAGTAGGACAGGTAGCGATGACCGGTCGGAGTGATGGTCTCGATGATGTGGCCGGGGCCCGGGCGTGGTCGGGCACTCCAGCCGGGTGCCTGCTTGGCGTAGTTGCAGGCTTCGCAGAGCCCCTGGCCGTTGGTCGCACTGGTCTTGCCGCCGTCCGCCTGGTCCTCGGCGTGGTCGAGGTGCCGGATGGACGCGCCGCAGTATCGGCAGCGTCGATCTCGCAGCCGGAGGTAGTCGGCCAGCTTGCCCTCGAAGAAGCGGCCGCCCTGCTCCATCGCCACCAGCTGGCCCGTCGCGGGGGTCCGGTAGAGCAGGGTGACCCAGTCAGGACACCCTGTTCGGCGTGGGCGGCGATCCACTCCCGGAGCAGGTCGCCGGGCACGTCGCCGTACTCCTCGCGCGCCAGTAGGGTGGCCGTCCACTCCGTGATCTTTCCGGCCCGGAGTGCCGGACCGGTGTGCGGCATCTCGTCGCGCAGCACCCGCGCCAACCCGACGTGGCGCCGCCCCCGGTTGTGGGACTCGCGTCGCGCGAAGGCGACCTGCAAGGCGATGCCGCGACCCCGCCGCTCCGCCGGCACCCCGGCTGCCTCGAGCGGGGGTGTCCGTGGCGGCGGAGTGACGCACCTGGCGTCAGCGCCCCGTCACGAGAGATCGTCGAAGAGATCGGTCAGCATCGGCGCTCCAGGCTCCCGGGCCGGCCAGGCGACCACGTGCCACTCGTGCTTGATGCGCTTGTCCCACTGCTCGGGGTTCTCCGGGACGTCAGACATCACATGGTGCTGGCTGCGGTGCTCGCGCAATCCAGCGCCGATGCGACCAGCGACGGCGCGGCAGTCGACGGTGATCCCGATCTGTTCGTCGGACACTCCCCGCAGGTGGTAGACCTCGGTCGGGTCGAACTCGAAGAGGCCGAGCTCGGCACGCCGGCGGTTCCACCGGTCAACGACCGACTGCGGGACCGCACTGTGCGCCAGCCGCTGCAATCCCGACCCTCCCCGACCACGGACTCGGGCAAAGGCCGCGTCGGTCGCAGCGCCGATCGTCACATGGTCGGGATGACCAGAGATGCCGTCAGGGCCGAAGGTGGCTACGACGGCTGGTTGCTCCTCGACAAGGATCCGCTCGACCATCGCGACGACGTCGTCGAGCGGCAGGGAAGACACCGCCCCGTCCGGCAGACCAAGCCACTCGTGCCGGTCCGGCACCCGGCCGAGAGCGCGCCATGCCGCCTCGTCCTCGGCCTGGCGAACCGCCGCCAAGGTCTCGCGGGTGGCGGGAAAGCCTTGCCGGATGTCGCCCAGCTCGCCACAAGTCGAGTGCACCAGGATGAACCGGAAGTCGGTCTCCTCCGCGTGGAGAGCGACGCTTCCGGCAACAGCGTGAGCGTCGTCGTCGGGGTGCGCTACCACGCACACGAGGGTCCGGTCGCGCGCCACGTGACTCAGTATGAATCGCGTCTCCCCATTGGTGGCGGAGTGACGCGGGTCAGCGCCCCTCCGGACTGGGTTCCGCTTCGCGGCGAACGCCTTGAACCCCTCGACACCGTCCTCGGAGGAGTAGAGCGTGGCGTTCGCAGGCTCGTCACCCTCTCGCTCGCTGTTGCGTACGCAGCTCGTCTCGGTGTCACATGGGGCCGCACGCCGTCGACCTCTGGAGACTGAATTGGCAGGCCCCTTCGCCCGCGCCCGCTCGTGGGCCGTCCTGCTCGCCGTCCTGGCCCTGCCCAGCGCTGCGGCACTGTCACCGCCGCCGTCGGACGCTGCGCGGCACTCCGGCATCCAGGTCCGTCGCGGCGGACCGGATGCGCAGGTCAAGTTCAGAACCACCCGTCCCGGCGAGGCGTTCCTCGACATGAGCGTCGCCGCGCGCAGGGTCTCCTGGGCCGAGCCGGGGCACGAGTCGGCCGTGGTGTCGCTGTTCGTGGACGGCCACTACGCCACCGATGTCGTCATCAGCTCCAACCGGCCCACGCCGCGCGAGTTCGCACTCGGCTCCCTCTCCGCCGGCGTGCACACGCTCCGGATCCACTACGCCGCACATCGCTCCCGGAGCCGGGCAGGAGCCGCCAGCCTCCGACACCTGCGCGTCCACACCGTCTCGAAGAACAACCCGGAGTACGCCGCCGCCCGGTACGCGCCGGTGTTGTACGGCCGCAGCGTGCCGAGCCTGGGCGGGCAGTTCCAGAGCGCCGTCACGGACTCCCCGCTGGTGGCCTGGCACGAGATCACCCCGGCGGCCAAGCCTGGTCACTCGGTGATCGAGTACTCCGTCGTCTGGAGCAACGAGGACGGCGGCACCGACACCCCGGGGCTGATGGCCCGCTGGGGTCGCAGCACCGACATCGAGTGGGTCTATCGCGTGGAGGTCAACCGGGCCGGCCACCGCGTCCGCGGGTCGGGGGTCTATCAGGCGGGCGGCCACCAGACCCTGCGCTTCAGGGGCCGGTACGACGGGACCCACCCACTGCTGGAGACCTGCACGTCGAACAACAACATGTGCGACACGGTGGACGACCCGATGCGCTTCGCGCTCTCGACGCGCGAGGTCCGGCCCGTCGAGCAGCCCCGCGAGCACCTGATGGACACCCATCCCTGGACCTACTCCGTCATGGCGCAGGAGATGCTGCGCGAGGGCAAGATCGAGACTGCCTCCGACCCGGCCACCCCAGCGGTCGGTGACCAGCGCAGCTACCTCTACGCGGCGGTCGACCACGACACCACCCCGGCCGCGTCGGAGGCCGGAGTGGGGCTCGCCGTCGACGTCAAGCTCGCGGGTAACCCGACGACGTACTCCTCGGACCACCAGGTCCCGGAGTGGAGCGTCAACCGCGACGTCCCGGCCGCCACCACCGTGGAGCTGCCGCTCGGCACCACGCCCGCCGACGTGGTCTCCGTGTCGGTGCGGCGAGTCCCGATCGGTCTGACCGACAACGGCGCCACGCTCACCGTGACCGACATCGACCGGGCGTTCCTCCTCGGCCCCGACTACCTGCCGCAGGCGTCCTTCGTCTCCTGGCACGGCAGCCAGGAGCTGACCGCTGCCTCACCGACCGCGGTGCTGTGGTCGGCGGGCTCCGCCGGTTGATCATCGCTCCCGGACCACAGCTCGATCGCGCTGTGCGAAGAGCCACGGCGGGGACCAGCTGCTCAGGCGCGTGATGCCCAACTGGCGGCGGAGTGACGCGCGACCGCCAGCGTCGTCTGACGGTTGGCTGCTCATGGCTTCTCCCAGGGCGTGGTGGTGACCGGGATGCCCCGGCGCTGGGCATCCTGGAACGCCGTCGTCAGCGCCTCGCGACCCTTGCGCCGGCCGGCGCGGTGCTCGGCGCCCTTCTCGACCTGGATGGTCAGCGTGGTGCCGGAGGTGGCAGGCGCCGCGGTGACTGCGAGCCGGGTCCGCTTGAAGTCCCAGTCGGTGATCGCGACCACCCCGAGCCACCCGGTCTTGTCCCACCAGGTGGCCCGGAAGCCGGTCGCGGTGGCGTCCTTCACCTTGTAGCCCTGCGAGGTGAGCGCGTCAGCCAGCAGTCCCAGAGCGTCGGCGGCCGGCAGACTCAGGGTGGCGGTCATGCGCGGGTGGAAGAGCGTCTTGGCGTCCAGCCAGTCGGCGATCTCGATCGGCGTACTCGTCACGGCAGCGCCTCGCGGAGCGCCGCCAGCTCCTCGGCGAGGTCGCCGGGCAGCTCCATCGCCTCGAGCGTGGCACGTGCATGGTCGCGCAGGCGTACGGCGGCCGGCGTCTCGTCCAGCCCTTCGAACACCGCCGCCAGCGAAGTGTCGCCGTCGTCGATCCGGCGTTGCACCGAGTGCCAGTCCGGGCCCAGCTCGCCGCGCCGCGCGGCCTCCGCTCGTTCCTCCTCGCGAGCCGCGTCCACACGCGCCACCCGCTCGGCGTCCCGCGCGGTCTCCGCCAGGACCGCCTCGACCCGGCCGATCAGCTCCTCCTCGCGGGAGGTCATGCCGCCGCAGAGCCGACCGCGCCCTGGGCGAGGTCCTCGATGATCTGGTACTTCGTGAGGATCGAGGTCTTGGCCTCGGCGAAGTCCTGGATCGCCGACGCGATCGTCTCGATCAAGGTGTTCACCCGGCGCACCCACTTGATGATGTCCTGGATGTCGTCGTACGCCGTGACCGCGCCGACGATCCAGCCGATCACCGGCGTGGCGGCCTCGGCCGCCATCTTGATCAGCTTGTCCGCGATCATCTTGAGCAGGGCACCAATGCCGGAGCAGGCCAGCTTGCACACGGTGGACAGCGTCTTCACGAGGTCGCCGGCGTAGGAGTAGGCAGCCGAGAGACCGTACGTCGCACCGGCGATCGTGGTCATCGCGAGCCGGAACGAGTCGCCTGACAGCCCCTGCCACGTCGCGGGCGTCGAGGCGACCAGGCCGGCGTGGTTGCGGGTCATCGCCTGAGCGGCGTCGCCGGCGTGGTGCCAGGCCTCGGAGTTCTTGAACAGGCTCTGCCAGTCGCCGGCGAACGGGTGGAAGACGCAGCGGTCGAGGATCGAGAAGCCGATGAACTTCTCCGCCACCCAGTCGATGCTCCCGAGCAGCGCGCCGGCGCTCCACCGCAGGTCCGAGACCGGGTTGTCGGGCGCCTGCGGGGCGACGAGGAACGACGAGGCGTCGGCCAGCTCGGTCACGTGGCCTGTCGGCGTGAGCCCGTCGATCAGCCCCTGGATGTCCGACACACCCCCGCTCAGCGCCTGTGCGGTGGCCTCACCCTTCTGCCAGAAGAACGACTCGACGTCCCCGTAGTCGCCCGGCGCGCCCTGACCGGCGGCGGGCAGCGCCGGGCCGTTGCCGAGCTCGGGGTAGCGGTCGTCGGCGCCGTCGGTGCCGAGCCGACCGAACAGCTTGGTGAACGCGTCGCCGACCTTGCCGTCCTGGTCCGCGACATCGACCTGGGTGTCGCCCACAGCCGCGGCCATGGCCTGCTCCAGCGCCGCGAGCACCTTGGCGGCGTCGCTGCCGACCTCGACGGCCAGCTTGGACAGCGGGTCGAAGATCGAGAGAAGGAACCCGGTCGAGTCACCGATGTCCGCCTGTGCCGGGAGGTACGACGCGATGCGGTGCGCGTGGCTCTCCTGGCGCTCGAGCACCTGCTGCGACAAGGACAACGTGTCGTAGGTGATCACCATCTCGCCCATGCGAGCAGCCTCGCCCGATCGGCCGGATTCCAAACCCGGGCTGGGGAATCGGTGGCTCAGAGAGCGTTGATCCGCGGCAGCGACCACTGGTCGGCGCTACGGTCTGGCGATGCACGTCGTGGTGGCCACCGACTCGCTGGCCGTGCCCGGTGGAAGCGAGACCTACCTCGTCACCGTCGTCGAGCACCTCGTTCGGCTGGGCCACGAGGTAACCGTGCACGCCTTGACCATGGGTCCGATGAGCGAACAGACGGTGTCCGTCGGCGCCCGGGTGGCGCCGATGGATGAGCTGCCCGACCGTCCCGACGGAGTGCTGGTCCAGGACGTCGGAATGGCCTATGCGCTGGCCGAGCGATGGCCAGGGTTGGCGCAGGTCGTCGTGGTGCACAGTCCCCTCTTCGACTTCCAGCTGCCGCCGATGGTGCCGGTGCCGGGCAGTGTCGCGGTGGTCCTCAACGACCGGGTCGGCCAGCGAGTGGCTGCGATGGCGATGGCGGGCGACATGGAGGTGGTGCGGCTGCGCCAGCCCATCGACAACGTGCGGCTCTTCCCGCGCGGTGACGCTGGACCCGAGCCTCGACGCGCACTGCTCCTCGGCAACTACCTCACTGGCGCCGCCCGGCGGGCGATCATCGAGGCGTGGGGGGCCGAGGGTGTCGACGTGGTCCAGGTCGGCCTGCTGGCGAAGGAGACGCTCGACCCGGCGGTCGAGATCGCGGAGGCGGACATCGTCGTCGGCAAGGGCCGGGCCGTGCTGGACGCGATGGCCTGCGGACGCCCCGCCTTCCTGTACGACGCCTTCGGCAGCGACGGCTGGGTCACCGGTTCGACGTATGTACGGATGGAGGCCGACGGGTTCGCCGGCCAGTCCGACCCGATGCCCCTGGACGCTGACGGGCTGCGCCGCGCGCTGGAGAGCTACGACCCCGACATGGGGCGGGTCAACCGCGAGCTGGT
Source organism: Nocardioidaceae bacterium (assembly GCA_033854925.1). GTDB lineage: Bacteria > Actinomycetota > Actinomycetes > Propionibacteriales > Nocardioidaceae > Nocardioides. Next base: position 7,417 of record JAWWPK010000392.1, read on the forward strand.
GCTCAAGCACCACCAGGACCGTAAGCACGCGGAGGCGCTGGTCGGGCTGTTCCGGCGCCTGTCCCCGGCCGGTGCAGAGGCTCCCACGGAGGCGGGGGAGCTCGCTCGG
>JAWWPK010000393.1:0-4968 GCA_033854925.1 Nocardioidaceae bacterium
TCGATGTAGGCCAGCGACTGCTGCAGGTCGATGATGTAGATGCCGTTGCGCTCGGTCATGATGAAGCGCTTCATCTTCGGGTTCCAGCGACGGGTCTGGTGCCCGAAGTGGACGCCGCTCTCGAGGAGCTGGCGCATGGTGACGACTGCCATCTGAACTTCTCTTCCTTGTGGTGGACCAGCGGCACCGTTTGTCCGCCCTTGAAGCAGGGCAGGCCGGTGTCGGGTCCGATCGGTTTTCAGTTTGGTCACGGTCCGGCCCCCGGTGATCCTGGGGCCCGGCCGTCCTGACGCCTGCGCGCGACCCGACCCGACTGTTTGATGGAGCTGGCGTCGGGACCGAGGGTCGTCGCCCGCGGGTGGTCGGGCCCACAAGTTGTGCCCGTCGCGGTCGGCATGCGTGCGAAGTCAGCCCCGGAGGGCTGCCCCGCAAGAGTAGTCGACGTCCGCCGCCGTCCGCCAATCGTCCACAGGCTCCGTGGCCTGCCGGTTCGTCCACAGCGACGCTGCCGCGGGCCGGCGCCGGTCTGCGCCGGCGGCCAGGGTGTCGGCATGGCTCCCCTGACCGCTCTCCTGCTCACGGCCACGCTCGCACTCCCGGGCGCCACGACCGACCCGGTGGGCGTCTGGCCGCTGCAGCCCGAGCCCGAGGTGGTCCGCGGCTTCGACCCGCCCGACTCCCCCTACGGCGCTGGCCATCGCGGCGTCGACCTGCTCGGCACGGTGGGCCAGCCGGTGCTCGCCGCGCTGCCCGGCAGGGTCACCTTCGCCGGATCGCTGGCCGGACGGGGAGTGGTCGTCGTCAACCACGGCGACACCCGCACGACGTACGAACCTGTCGCTGCGACGGTCGCCGTCGGCGCATCCGTCGCGGCCGGCACCCGGGTGGGCACCCTCGAGCTCGCGGGATCGCACTGCTTTCCGCGTGCCTGCCTGCACTGGGGCTGGATCGAGGGCGAGACCTACCTCGACCCGTTGCGGCTCGTGGGCGCCGGGCCGGTGCGACTGCTCCCGCTGTGGCGGGCCGACCCGGTGGGCCGGTCCACACCCTCCCTGCTGCGCTACTCGATCAACCGGACCGGGTCGCCACCGATGTTCGCCGTCCAGGTCGTGAAGTCGGTGACCGTGTTCGGGAAGGTGAACTGCACTGAGAACCAACAGCCACCCAGCGTCGCCGGGTCGCAGTTGTAGTCGTTCGGGAGGGGGATCACGATGTGCTCGAGCTGACCGTCGTGCTGGGTGTTCACGACGTGCACCGTGCAGCTGGCCGCGCTCGAGTACGCGGCGGCGTTCTTCGCGTGGCTGCAGTTCGGTGGCGTGCCCCCGGCTCCCGACTTGATGGAGCCGGTCGAGTCCGTGGGCGGCATGATCTTGATGTCGGCTCCGCCCGTGCCGGCACCGTCCGCGGGGTCGTAGATGTCGAAGGCGATGTACTGGCCCCTCGTGGCGGGCAGCGCGCGGATCAGGTTGAACGTCGCGATCGCGCCGGCCTTGTTGACGAGGATCGGCATGCTCTCGTTGCCGGCCACCGCGATGTAGGGCTTCTTCGACGCGTCGCTCGGCACCGCCCGGAGCGCGAACGAGCTCAACCCGGAGGTGCTGGTGGTGTTGCCGGTCGGTGCAGTCACGTTGGCGTTGCCCGTGTAGATCAACGACGTGTTGGTGTTGCCATTGGGATTGATGTTCGCCACCGCCGTACCACCGGCGGTCACGTTGGTCCGCACCTGGACGTAGTAGTCGCCGGGCTGGTCGGGAGTAAAGGTGCACAGGTCGACCCACTGGTGAAACAGCTGGGCCAGCTGCAGGTTGTAGTTCGCGTTCTTGACGGTGTGGGCGCCGTCGTTCCACTGGGTCAGCGAGGTGACGGTCGGCACCGTGCTCACCCCGACGAACTGCTTGGTGCACTGGCTGGGGTTGATCGGCGTCGCCGCCTTCGGGTTGAAGGTGTCGTTGGCGTGTCGCAAGGAGAAGCTGGTGACAGGTGGGGAGGTGACCGAGCCGTTGGGGTTGTAGTCACCGGGGCAGTAGATGCTGCCGGCGGTGTTCGCGTAGCGAGAGTTGCCGTCGTTCCGGGCGTAGTCGTTCATGTACGCCGTGAGTGCGGTGGAGAGCGGCAACTTGTCGCAGCTAGGGCCGGTGCCGGAGTTCACGTAGGCCGGGTCGTAGATCTGCACGTTGATTGCTGTGCCGACCGCCTGGGGCTCGACGTGAACGGCCCAGAAATACCCCTCCTCGCGGAATTCCGCGTTCTTTCCCGCACCACACAGGTAGGTGGCACCGGCGCTCGAGGTGCCGTTGCAGGCGTAGTTCATGAACCGGTCGCCCTGGACCTTGTCGGTGCTCGGCCCCTCGATGGCGGCCCAGAAGGCCGGCGAGGAGCTGCAGTTCGGGAACGGCGGGCTCGGCAGCGCCGATCCGGCAGGCTGGGCGGCGGGCGCCGGCTGGCTGGGCGGCTCGTTGCCGAAGGTGTTGCACGGGCTGCCCATCGGCGCGGGGGCGGTGTAGTCGGCGACCGCTGAGCGTGTGATCACGGCCTGCTTGACGCCGATCATGGCACCGAAGGCGTTGTCGACAACGCTGCGGATCGTGACCTTCAGCTCGCTGGGCTTGTCACCCACCGCCACCGTGACCGAGCTGGTCCCCGAGTTCGGGTAGCCGTTCTTGGCCGCGGCGGCGATCGCGGTCGTGGTCGCAGTGGCCAGGTCGTTGGGCATGTAGGTCACGCCGGCCAGGGCCGCCGCGTCGGCGGTCTTCTGCACCCGCTCGACCTCGAGGTACCACCGCGCCGTGTCGACACCGAAGGCTGCCATGCCCATGAAGAGCACCGAGGCGAGCAGGGCGGTCAGGACCGCCGCGTAGCCCGCCTCGTCACGGACGCGACGCCAGGACTTCCGGTGCGGGCCGCGCGTCACGAGTGCGTCCCCGCCGCGCAGGTCAGGGTGGGCAGGGGCTCGAAGGTGAAGACCGCGTGGTCCTCGATGTTGACCGACTTGCCGAAGAAGCCGCTCACGAAGTCGTGCTTGGCCACCATGTAGACGCCCAGCACGTCGATGGGAGGGGCCGTGCTGTTGGCACAGGCATTCACCGTGGACGAGGTCCAGCTGCCGCTGTAGTAGCGGAACTGGTCCTTGGCAGGCACCCACTTGTACTTCACGCAGTTGGTGCCGCAGGTCATCACCGTGCTGCCGTTGGCGCCCGGGTAACCCTTGTCGTTGGCCTTGTAGATCCAGAGCTCCTGGATGGAGTCCTTGGGCAGCGCAGTCCCCGCCGACTGGATGGCGTTGGCGGCGATCTGCGCGAACATCGGCGCGTTCGCCGGCGAGCAGGGGGACAGGCAGTCCCCGCCCTCGTTGACCCCACCGGGGCCGGCGGCGGCGTTCGCCGAGGCGATGCGCCCGCCGTTGCGGACCGCGGACGTCAGGGCCACGTCGTCCTTCATCAGCAGGGCCATCTCGATGATGCCCAGAAGCATCGCCATGAGTAGGGGAGTCACCAGGGCGGCCTCGACGACCACAGCACCACGCTCGGAGCGCATACCAAACACTCGCCGCCTTGCCATGCGCCCCACCTTCCGCCGAGAAACTTCCATTCAGCAGGCTATGGATCGCAACGATTCCGCGCGGGAGAACGGCGCGGCCTCATCCGATCGGTTAGTCCACATGGGCTACACAACCCACGGGTAGCTCTCGCCTCTCCACAGCTCGGCGACGTCCCGACCTGTCTGGTCCGCGCCGGCCGCGATCCTCCTTTGCAGGAGGTGCAACAACATGACGACGACCGCTGCCAGCCGCAGGGCACTGGGTGCCTACGGCGAGACCCTCGCCGCCCGACTGCTCACGAGCGAGCACGGGATGGTCCTGCTCGACCGCAACTGGCGCTGCCCGGAAGGCGAGCTCGACCTGGTCCTGAGGGACGGCGACACGCTCGTCGCGTGCGAGGTCAAGACCCGTCGCAGTGCGGGGTGCGGCACGCCCCACGAGGCTGTCGACGACACCAAGCTGGAGCGGTTGCACCGGCTCGTGTGGCGCTGGGCGGAGGAGCACGACGTCCACCCCGACGACGCGAGGGTGGACCTGGTGGCCGTGCTGCGGCCGCGTCGGGGCGCGGCCGTGGTCGAGCACGTGAGAGGGCTGGTCTGATGCCCTTCGCCACCAGCCACACGGTCGCGCTCACCGGTGCCTCCGGCCACCTCATCGACGTCCAGGCCGACGTGTCGCCGGGCCACGTCGCCACGGTTCTGGTCGGCCGACCTGATGCCTCGCTCAACGAGGCGCGGGACCGATGCCGGATGGCCATCATCAACAGCGGGCTCGACTGGCCGTCCTCGCGACGAACCACGATCCTGCTCTCTCCGGCCGACCTGCCCAAGCGCGGCACCCACTACGACCTGGCCATCGCGGTCGCGGTGCTCGGCGCGACCGGCGTCGTGCCGGCGAGGGCGCTCGACCAGGTCGTGCTGATCGGCGAGCTGACGCTGGCCGGCGGCCTCCGGTCCGTGCCTGGCGTCCTCCCGATGGTCATGTCCGCGTCCCAGCGCGGCTACCGACACGTCGTGGTGCCGGAGCCCCAGGCCCACGAGGCGTCGATGGTCCCGGGCATGGAGGTGCTCGGGATGCGCTCGCTGGCCCAGGTCGTGGCCGAGCTGCGCGACGAACCCGTGCCGGAGGCTCCGCCGGTGGCCCCGATGTCCAGCAGTCGACTCCTGGCCTGGCGGGGATCCGACCGGATGGATGAGGTGGACCTGGCGGACCTGTCGGGGATGGCGGAGACCCGCTACGCCGTCGAGGTGGCGGCCGCCGGCGGCCACCACCTCCTGATGTCGGGCCCCAAGGGCTCCGGGAAGACCAGCATCGCGGAGCGAATCCCCGGCCTGCTCCCCGACCTGAGCCGCGAAGAGGCCCTCGAGCTCACCGCCGTGCACTCCCTGGCAGGTGCCCTCCAGCCCGGCGACGGGTTGCTGACCCGTCCG
>JAWWPK010000394.1:0-2610 GCA_033854925.1 Nocardioidaceae bacterium
GCTCACTACGGCGCGACCGCGGTGAACGCCAAGGTCATCCCCGGCGGCTCGGCGTGGCTCGGCCTCCTCGCCGAGGCGTTCGGGACCTTCATGCTGATGTGGGCCGTGATGGCCGTCGCCGTCAACCCGAACGGCGAGAAGCACTTCGCGGGGCTCGTGATCGGCGGCGCCCTCGGCCTCGCGGTTATGGTCGTCGGCCCGGCCACCGGCGCCGGTCTCAATCCCGCGCGCTGGCTCGGCCCGGCGCTCGCCTCGGGGAGCTTCCCCGACTTCTGGATCTACATCGTCGGCCCCCTCGTCGGCGCACTCGCCGCGGCGCTCGGTTACCGGGCACTCGTCCTCGATCGCTGACCAACCAACAAGAACGCAAAAGGAGATCTCTCATGGCTGAGAACCGTCCCCCCACCACCACGACCGACTCGGGCATCCCGGTCACGAGCGATGAGCACTCGCTCACCGCCGGGCCGAACGGACCCACCGTCCTGCACGACGCGCACCTGGTCCAGAAGATGCAGCACTTCAACCGCGAGCGGGTGCCGGAGCGGGTCGTCCACGCGAAGGGCAGCGGAGCGCACGGCTTCTTCGAGGTGACCGAGGACGTCACCCAGTGGACCAGCGCGAGCTTCCTCTCCAAGGTCGGCAAGCGCACGCCGCTGTTCGCCCGCGTCTCGACTGTCGCGGGCGAGATGGGCAGCGCCGACACGGTGCGCGACCCGCGCGGCTTCGCGCTCAAGTTCTACACCGAGGAGGGCAACTACGACCTCGTCGGCAACAACACCCCGACGTTCTTCGTCCGGGACGCGATCAAGTTCGAGGACTTCATCCGCTCGCAGAAGCGGATGCCCGACACCGGGCTGAGGTCCAACAACGCGCAGTGGGACTTCTGGACGCTCGCTCCGGAGTCGGCCCACCAGGTCACGGTCCTCATGTCGGACCGCGGCACCCCGCGCAGCTACCGCAACATGAACGGCTACAGCAGCCACACGTACTCGTGGATGAACGCGGCCGGCGAGCGGTTCTGGGTCAAGTACCACTTCAAGACCGTCCAGGGCATCGAGACCTTCAGCCTCGCCGAGGCCGACGCGATGGTGTCCGAGGACCCGGACTACCACCGTCGCGACCTGTGGAACGCGATCGAAGGTGGCGACGCGCCGGAGTGGCGGCTCGAGATGCAGATCATGCCCTTCGAGGACGCCGCGTCGTACCGGTTCAACCCGTTCGACCTGACGAAGGTCTGGCCCCATGGGGACTACCCGCCGATCACGATCGGCCGGATGGTGCTCGACCGCAACCCGGAGAATCACTTCGCCGAGGTCGACCAGGCCGGATTCGCTCCCGCGCGGCTCGTGCCGGGCATCGGGCTGAGCCCGGACAAGATGCTGATGGGGCGGGTGTTCTCGTACCACGACACCCACCTGCACCGCATCGGCGCGAACTACGAGCAGCTGCCGATCAACGCGGCGAAGTCGCCCGTCCACTCGTACAGCAAGGACGGAGCGATGACGTACCACCACACCGGCGCCCAGCCGGTCTACTCGCCGAACTCGTACGGCGGGCCGGTGCCGGACCCCAGCAAGGAGCTGCCCAGCTGGTGGGTCGAGGCGGGCGAGATGGGCCGCTACGACACCGTGGCGCACGCGGACGACGATGACTTCGTCCAGCCCCGCACGCTCTACCGCGAGGTCATGAGCGACGTCGACCGCGAGCACCTCGTCGGCAACATCGTCGCTCACGCCAGCGCCGACGTGACCCCCGAGATACAGAAGCGCGTGATCGGCTACTGGACCAACGTCGACGCGGGGCTCGGTGCCCGCATCGCCAGCGGGCTGGGCGTCACCAATGGCGCGGGCGCCACCACCGGCGCGGGCGCCGTCAGTGCCGGGGTGGCGAAATGAGCGTCGCCACGTCGCCCGTCACCGTCCCCGACAGCGCGCTTGCGCGGGAGGCGACCGAGCTGCTGCGCAGCGTCGAGTCGGACCTCCTGTACAACCACTCGCTCCGCGTGTACGCCTTTGGCTGCCTGCAGGGCGAGCGGCTGGGGCTGAGGTACGACCCCGAGCTGCTGTACGTCGGCGCGATGTTCCACGACATCGGGCTGGTCGAAGGCCACCGGAGCGCCCACGACCGCTTCGAGGTCGACGGCGCCAACGCAGCGCGCGAGTTCCTCGCCGGTCACGGGGTGACCGGCGAGGCGGCGCGGGTCGTCTGGGACGCGATCGCGCTCCACACGACGCCCGGCATCCCGCAGCACAAGGAGCCCGAGGTGGCGCTGGTGACCGCAGGGGTCGAGCTGGACGTGCTCGGGTTGGGATTCGACGACATCTCGGCCGAGGACCGGGAGGCGGTGCTGGCCGCGTACCCGCGGGTCGACTTCAAGGAGTCGATCATCCAGGCGTTCGCCGACGGGATCGTGGACAAGCCGGAGACGGCGTTCGGCAACGTCAAGGCCGACGTGCTGGCCGAGAAGCTACCCGGCTACGAGCGCCCGAACTTCTGCGCTCTGATCCGGGCCTCGCGGTTCAGCAACTCGGCGCCGGCATGGGGACGCGGATCGGAGAGCCAGACGCGGGGCCGGACCAGCAGCAGTCGCTGCTGGTCCGCGCCCTGCGC
>JAWWPK010000395.1:0-7600 GCA_033854925.1 Nocardioidaceae bacterium
TCGGTCGCGGTGAGCGCGTGGTGATCGCTGGCCACCTCGACACGGTGCCGCTCAACGACAACCTGCCGGCCCGGCGAGACGGGGCACTGCTGCACGGCCTCGGCACCTGCGACATGAAGGCAGGCGACGCGGTCATCCTGCGGCTGGCTGCGACGATCCCGGAGCCGAACCGCGACGTCACCTACATCCTCTACGAGTGCGAGGAGATCGACTCGGAGTTCAACGGGCTGAACCTGCTCGGCCAGAGCCACCCCGAGCTGATGGAGGCGGACTTCGCGATCCTCATGGAACCGTCGAACGCCGAGGTCGAGGCAGGCTGCCAGGGCACGCTGCGGGTCGAGGTGCGGGCCACCGGAGAGCGGGCGCACTCCGCGCGCAGCTGGAAGGGCGTCAACGCCATCCACGCCGCGACCCCGATCCTCGAGCGGCTGACGGCCTACGAGCCGCGCAAGCCGCTCATCGACGGGCTGGAGTACCACGAGGGGCTGAACGCCGTGTTCATCCGCGGCGGGGTCGCCGGCAACGTGCTGCCCGACGAGTGCGTGGTCGAGGTGAACCACCGGTTCGCCCCCGACCGCAGCGAGCAGGAGGCGCAGCAGTTCGTCCGCGACTTCTTCGAGGGCTACGACGTCACGGTCAAGGACAGTGCCCCCGGCGCCATGCCCGGGCTGGACCTGCCCGCCGCCAAGGCGTTCATCGAGGCGGTCGGTCGCGAGGTCAACCCCAAGTTCGGCTGGACCGACGTGGCACGCTTCACCAGCCTCGGGATCCCCGCGGTCAACTTCGGCCCCGGCGACCCGATGCTCGCCCACAAGCAGGAGGAGCACGTGCCCGTGGAGCACATCGAGCGCTGCGAGCGCCAGCTGCGAGAGTGGCTTTCGTAATGGTCAGGTCGAAGTCCAAGGGCCCCGTCATCCAGCGCCGCGACCAGGTCGACGGCAGCACCACTGACCAGCGGCTGCTCGACTCCCGCGGTCCGACGGACTGGGTGCACGCCGACCCGTGGCGGGTGCTGCGCATCCAGGCCGAGTTCGTCGAAGGGTTCGGCGCCCTGGCCGAGCTCGGGCCGGCGATCGCGGTCTTCGGCTCCGCCCGGACGCCGGCCGACCACCCGTCGTACGCCCTGGCCCAGCAGCTGGGTGGCCAGCTGGCGAACGCCGGGTTCGCGGTGATCACCGGGGGCGGTCCGGGCGCGATGGAGGCGGCCAACAAGGGCGCCAGCGAGGCGGGCGGCGTCAGCGTCGGGCTCGGCATCGAGCTGCCGTGGGAGTCCGGTCTCAACGAGTGGTCGGACGTCGGGATCAACTTCCGCTACTTCTTCGCCCGCAAGACGATGTTCGTGAAGTACTCCCAGGGCTTCGTCGTGCTGCCCGGCGGCTTCGGGACCCTCGACGAGCTGTTCGAGGCGCTCACGCTGGTGCAGACCAAGAAGGTCACGCAGTTCCCGATCGTGCTCGTCGGCAGCGACTACTGGGCCGGCCTGCTGTCCTGGATGAAGGACGTCTGCCTGGCCGACGGCAAGATCAACCAGACCGACCTGGAGATGATGACAGTCACCGACGACATCGACGAGGCGGTCCAGCTGATGTTGGACGCCCGGGAGTCGCGGTGATCCGGCCGTGATGTGGTTCTTCGCGATCCTCGTCGTCCTGGTCATGGGCGGTGTGGCCGCGCTGGCCGCCGGGCGGGGCGCCCCGATGTCCCAGGCGTACGACGACCGCCCCGACGCGCTCGTCCCGAACGACGGTCCGCTGCGCGCCGAGCACGTGCGCAAGGTGCGGTTCTCGCTGGCCTTCCGCGGCTACCGGATGTCCGAGGTCGACGCCCTGCTGGACCGGCTCGCGCGACAGCTGGAGCTGGCCGAGGCGCCGCCTCCGCAGGCAAGGCCGGACCCCGATACCGCAGGTCAAGGTGAGGTTGCCGACACGCCCGCGGTTCGGGAGGTTCGTGGCGACGAGCCGCCGAGGTAAGGCACACTCTCGCCCGTGTCGCTGCCAGTGGTCATCTACGTGCTCACCGCCCTCTCGGCGGTGGTCGTGGTGCTCACTCGCCTGCGGATGCGGGGTGGGCAGGGCGCCGGCAGGTTCCACGTCGGCAACCGCCTGCTCGACGTGCACACGATCACGGGTGTGCTCGCGCTGGTGGTCTGGACGGCCTTCCTGGTCGCACCGGAGAGCTCGCCGGTCGGGAGCTCGACGTTCGGGATCATCGGCCTCGGGCTGTTCTGGATCGTCGCCATCGTCGGGCTGATGATCCTGGTCCGCTGGCTGCCCAGCCACGGCAAGCACGCCTCGGACGCGGTGCAGGACAGCTGGTCCGAAGGGCCGGGTCTCTCCGTCCTCGCGCACGTTGGCATGCTGGTGGGCGTGATCCTGTTCACCTTCGCCTACCTGACCAACGCGGTGTGAGCCGGCTCTTCCGGAGCCCGGCACTGGCAGGGGCCCTGCTGGCCGCCCTCGGGGCCGTGCCGCTCGCCGAACCCACCACCGCGGCGGCGCAGCAACCCGTCGCCGCGCCGCGCGCCAACCACGTGCTCGAGACCCGGGTGCTCGGCAAGTCCGTCCGCGGCCGGCCCATCACCGCCTGGCACGTCGACGACCGGCCCATCGGGAACCGGCACGGCCCGACCGTCGTCCTGATCGCCACCATGCACGGCAACGAGGGCGCGCCCCGGCAGATCCTGCGGGCCCTGCGCAGCGCCCGGGTCATCCACGGCGTCGACCTGTGGCTGGTGCCGGTCTACAACCCGGACGGGTTCGCCGCGCACCACCGGCGCAACGCCCACGGCGTCGACCTCAACCGCAACTACCCCTACCACTGGGTCGACCTCGACGGGAACTACGAGTCCGGCGCCCACCCGGCGTCCGAGCCGGAGACGAAGGCGATGATGCGGTTCCTGCGTGACGTCAGCCCCGACTACGTGCTCAGCTTCCACCAGCCCCTGCACGGCGTGGACACCGACAACAAGAGGCCCGGCTTCTCACGACGGGTGGCGCACACACTCCACCTGCCCTCCACCACCCTCAACTGCGGCGGCGTGTGCCACGGGACCATGACCGGCTGGTTCAACCACAACTTCCCGGGCTTCGCACTCACCGTCGAGTACGGCGCGCACCCGCCTCGGCGGTTGATGCAGGCGGTCGCGCCCCGCCAGGTGCTCAGGATCTTCGATGCGTTCGGGTCCTTCGGCCACTAGCTTCCGGTGAACACCGGCTTCTCCTTGGCCACGAACGCCGCGACGGCCGCGCGGTGGTCCGCCGTTGCCCCGGTGCGGTTCATCATCTCGCCCTCGAGGGCGAGCGCTTCCTCGAAGGTGTGCGAGGCGGCGTACGCGACCGACCGGCGCATCGCGCCGAGTGCCACCGTCGGGCCGGCCGCCAGCCGGCCGGCCACGTCGGCCACGGCCGCGTCGAACTCGTCGGCGGGGACCACCTGGGTGGCCAGGCCGAGGGCGAGCGCCTCCTCGGCCTTGATCGTGCGGGGGAAGTAGAGCAGCTCCATCGCCTTGGCCGGGCCGACCAGCCGCTGCAGCGTGTAGCTGGAACCGGTGTCGCAGGAGAGCGCGACGTTGGCGAAGGCCAGGTTGAAGCCGGCCGTGTCGGCCACGATGCGGAGGTCGCACGCGAACGCGAGCGATGCACCGGCGCCGGCCGCGACGCCGTTCACCGCGGCTACCACCGGCTTCTCCATCGACACCAGCGCCAGCACGGTCGGGTTGTAGTGCCGCTCGACGGTCCTGAACAGCTCGTCGCTGCTGCCGCTCTCCAGCAGCTGGATGTGCTCCTTGAGGTCCTGGCCGGTGCAGAACGCCCGTCCGGTGCCGGTGAGCACCACGCACCGGGCGGCCGGATCCTCGGCCGCGTGCTGCACGGTCTCGCGCAGCAGCTCCTTGGTCGCGATGTCGAGGCTGTTCATCGCGTCCGGCCGGTTGAGCCGGATCGTCGCCACCCCGTCGGTGACGTTGTAGAGGACCGGGGCAGTCTCGGCGTTCGAGGCAGTCATGGAGGCAGTGTGCCCTCTGCCACGTTGCATGAGGGATAATGGTCCCGCGCCCGTACGGCGTCCTCGAGTCTGCTGACCCGAGTCTGTTGGATTGGAAAGGCAGGGTGCCGCATGGCGGCGATGAAGCCGCGGACCGGCGACGGTCCGCTGGAGGTCACCAAGGAAGGCCGCGGCATCGTGATGCGCGTGCCCCTGGAGGGCGGTGGCCGCCTCGTCGTGGAGCTCAACGCCGAGGAGGCGGGCGCGCTTGGTGACGCCCTGAAGGACGTTGTTGGTTGATGGTCGGCTGATGCCTGCTGGTCTCTCTCGGGGGACCACGACCCGGTGAGCTCCACGCCGACGCTGCCGCCCCAGGTCTCTCCACCCGACTTCGCCGTCACGGCGATCCGTCCGCACGCCCTCGCGGGCGTGGACGTGATCGCCCTCCCCGTGCTCCTGGGTGAGGACGGTGCGGCCCCGGTCCTCGGCCCGGGCGCCGTCGAGGTCGGCGAGCTGCTCGGGGTGGATCTGCTCGCCGTGCTCGACGCGGACCGGGCGACGGGCAAGGTCGGCGAGGTGACCGTGCTGCCGGTCCCGCTGGGCGCCTCGGAGAATGCCGAGCTGCGCCAGGTGCTGCTCGTCGGGCTCGGCCTCGCGGGCGCCGACGACTTCCGCCGGGCCGGCGCCACCCTCGCCCGCGCGGTGCTCGACCGGGCCGCCGTCGCGACCACGATCACCACCGTCGAGCCCTCGGTCGGCCTCGAGCCGTTCGTGGTCGGCACGATCCTGGGCTCGTTCGGGTTCGCGTGGCGCAAGGGGCGGCCCGAGCACGTCCCGGCGGCCCGGGTGGTGCTGGCGGGCATGGCCGACGACGACCGGCCCGCGCTGGCGCGAGCGGTCGCCATCGCCGGAGCGAGCTGGCGGGCCCGCACGCTCGCCTCGGTGCCGTCCAACCTCAAGAGCCCGGCGTGGCTCGCCGACCAGGCCGTCGCGCTGGCCGGCGAGGCCGGGCTCGAGGTCACGGTCTGGGACGAGAAGCGGCTGGCCGACGAAGGGTTCGGAGGCATCCTCGGCGTCGGTCAGGCCTCGGAGACGCCGCCGCGGCTGATCCGGCTCGACTACACGCCACCGAAGAAGTCGGGCAGCGCGAGATCGGGCGGCGCGGCCGCGCGTCGTACGCCCGTGGTGCTGGTCGGCAAGGGCATCACCTTCGACACCGGGGGCCTCTCCATCAAGCCCGGCGAGGCGATGATCAACATGAAGCGCGACATGACCGGCGGCGCCATCGTCATGTCCGTCATGGCGGCACTGGCCGAGGTCGGCTGTCCGGTGCCGGTCGTGGGGCTGATCCCGGCAGCGGAGAACGCCATCGGCGGCAACGCGCTGCGCCCCGGTGACGTGGTCCGCCACTACGGCGGCCGCACCTCCGAGGTCACCAACACCGACGCCGAGGGCCGCCTGGTGCTCGCCGACGCGATGGCCTGGGCCGTCGAGCACCTCGACCCCACCGTGCTCGTCGACGTGGCCACGCTCACCGCCGCGATCAAGGTGGCGCTCGGGCAGCAGGTCGGCGGGGTGTTCGCCAACGACGACGCACTCGCCGACACCCTGCTCGAGTCGGGCACCGCCACAGGCGAGCCGCTGTGGCGGTTCCCGCTGGCGACGGTCTACGAGGAGCGGATCTCGTCCCGGGTCGCCGACGCCGACAACGCCGGCAGCGGGCCGGGCGCGATCATCGCCGCCCTGTTCCTCCAGCACTTCGCCGGCGACGTGCCCTGGGCGCACCTCGACCTCGCCTCGACGGGCGACGCCCCCGCGGACAGCTACGAGTACTCCAAGGGGCCGACCGGCTTCGGCGCGCGACTGCTGCTCGACTGGCTCGGCTCACCCGACCCGCTCGCCGGCATCCCCCACGAGAACGACAAGGCATGAACGGCCTCACCGTCCGCTGGTCGCTGACCGACGCGCCCGCGGGCGTCGAGGAGTCGCTGGCGACGTACGTCGCGGAGACGTCGCACGCGCGGTTCAGCGTGCTGCCGGGGCTGCGCCACAAGACCTGGCGCTGCGTGCCGGGGGAGTGGTTCGAGGGCTGCTACGTCTTTGCGGACGACGCCGCCCGGGCCGCCTTCCAGGAGACCTTCATGGCGGGCGCGGCCGAGTCGCCGGGGTCGCAGATCATCGGGAGCCCGCCGGTGCTCATCGAGCCGTGCTCGATCGTCGCCGTGGCCGAGGGCGGGTCCGGCTTCGTGGCCGCACCGCGCGCGGAGTAACGGAGCAACAAGCGCTACTCCGACTCCGGCGTCCACTCCTTCTTCGCGAGCAGCAGCCCGTCGCCGACCGGCAGCAGCACCGGCACCAGGCTGTCGTCGGCGCCGACCTCGCGGACCAGCTCCCGGATGGCCACCGTCTCGTCGTCACGGACCGACGGGTCGGCGACCCGGTCGTGCCACAGCGCGTTGTCGAACGCCACGACGCCTCCGGGACGCAGCAGCCGCTGTGCCTCGCCGAGGTAGGCGGTGTACTCGGCCTTGTCGCCGTCCACGAACACGATGTCGTAGTGGCCGTCGGTGAGCCGGGGGAGCACCTCAAGGGCCGCGCCGGCGATGGTCCGGGCGCGCTGGGTCGGGATGCCGGCCTCGTTGAACGTCTCGCGTGCCAGCCGCTGGTGCTCGGTCTCGATGTCGACCGTGGTCAGGATGCCGTCGGAGCGCATGCCGCGCAGCAGCCAGAGCCCCGAGACACCGGTGCCGGTGCCGATCTCGACCACCGCGCGGGCCTCCATGACCGACGCGAGGAAGCACAGCGCGGCCCCGCCACCGGAGCCGATCGCGACCACGCCGACCTCCTGGGCGCGCTCGCGGGCGCGGGCGAGGATGTCGTCCTCGGGGACGAAGGCCTCCGCGTAGGACCAGCTCTGACTACTGATCGGGTCCGTCATGCTTTTTCGGGGTCCCTGCGGAAGCGTGCGGTCTCCGCGCGGAGCGCCCCCACTGCGCGGTTTCGTGGGGTGATCACCTCAGCAACGTAGCGCGATCGGGAACCGATCAGCGGGAACACCGCCGCGCTGTCGTCCGTTCACACCACTGACGGCTCACAGGGAACGTTTAGGAAGACGGCGTACCGTCACGATCCCCGAGCACCCCCCAAGTATCAGGAGACCCGACGACCCATGGACGACGTTGCAGGCACTGAGCCGAGCGCCGTACCGACCTGGGACGAGATCGTCGACCAGCACTCCGACCGCGTCTACCGGCTCGCCTACCGGCTGACCGGCAACCGGCACGACGCCGAGGACCTCACCCAAGAGGTGTTCGTGCGCGTCTTCCGCTCGCTGTCGACCTACACACCAGGCACCTTCGAGGGCTGGCTGCACCGCATCACCACGAACCTCTTCCTCGACCAGGCCCGGCGCAAGCAGCGGATCCGCTTCGACGCGATGACCGAGGAGCGTGCGGACCGGCTGACCAGCCCCTCGCCGAGCCCGGACGCGGTGTACGCCGACCAGCAGTTCGACGACGACGTGGAGCGCGCTCTCGCGACGCTGCCCCCCGACTTCCGCGCCGCCGTGGTGCTGTGCGACGTCGAGGGGCTGTCCTACGAGGAGATCGCCGAGATCCTC
>JAWWPK010000396.1:0-2533 GCA_033854925.1 Nocardioidaceae bacterium
GGCGACGGCACCTCGCGGCGGCGCCGGCGCCGGCGCCGGACCGGTGATGACGGCGGCGGTAGCTCCTCCGACGACCCGCAGAACACCGTCACCCGGGTCCGCCGCGGCCGCTCCTCCTCCGACGACCAGATCACCGCGGTCTCCGGCTCCACCCGGCTGGAGGCCAAGAAGCAGCGCCGCCGCGAGGGCCGCGAGGCCGGACGCCGGCGGGCGCCGATCGTCAGCGAGGCCGAGTTCCTTGCCCGTCGCGAGGCGGTCGACCGGGTCATGGTCGTGCGCCAGCGCGACGAGCTCACCCAGATCGGCGTGCTCGAGGACAAGGTGCTCGTCGAGCACTACGTCGCCCGCGAGTCGCAGACCTCACTCATCGGCAACGTCTACCTCGGCCGGGTCCAGAACGTGCTGCCCTCCATGGAGGCGGCGTTCATCGACATCGGCCGGGGCCGCAACGCTGTGCTCTACGCCGGCGAGGTGAACTGGTCCGCGCTCGGCCACAAGGACGGCGCGGTCCGCAAGATCGAGTCGGTGCTCTCCTCGGGCCAGTCGGTGCTGGTGCAGGTCACCAAGGACCCGATCGGCCACAAGGGCGCCCGGCTGACCAGCCAGATCAGCCTGGCCGGCCGGTTCCTGGTCTACGTGCCGGACGGCACCACCTCCGGGATCTCCCGCAAGCTGCCCGACACCGAGCGCAACCGCCTCAAGACGGTGCTCAAGGAGATCGTCCCCGACACCGCCGGCGTGATCGTGCGCACCGCGGCCGAGGGTGCCAGCGAGGACGAGCTGACCCGCGACGTCGAACGGCTCAAGGCCCGCTGGGAGGACATCGACAAGAAGGCCAAGGGCAGCGCCCCGCAGCTTCTCTACGGAGAGCCGGACCTCACCCTGAAGGTGGTCCGCGACCTGTTCACCGAGGACTTCGGCAAGCTCGTCATCCAGGGCGACGACGCCTGGGAGACGGTGCAGCAGTACGTCGAGCACATGGCACCCGACCTCCAGGAGCGGCTCGAGAAGTACGACCCCCAGGAGCACGGCGGCTCGGACCTCTTCTCGACGTACCGCCTCGACGAGCAGATCGCCAAGGGCCTGGACCGCAAGGTCTGGCTGCCCTCGGGTGGCTCCCTGGTCATCGACCGCACCGAGGCGATGACCGTCGTCGACGTCAACACCGGCAAGTTCACCGGCTCCGGAGGAAACCTCGAGGAGACCGTCACCAAGAACAACCTCGAGGCGGCCGAGGAGATCGTGCGCCAGCTCCGGCTCCGCGACATCGGCGGCATCATCGTCGTCGACTTCATTGACATGGTCCTGGAGTCGAACCGCGACCTGGTGCTTCGCCGGCTGGTGGAGTGCCTGGGCCGCGACCGGACCCGTCACCAGGTCGCCGAGGTCACCTCGCTCGGCCTGGTGCAGATGACCCGCAAGCGGATCGGCACCGGGCTGCTGGAGGCGTTCAGCGAGACGTGTGCGCACTGCCAGGGCCGCGGCCTGATCATCCACGAGCACCCGGTCGAGCAGAAGGGCTCCGACGACGACGGTGGCCGCGGCGGTGCCCGGGGCCGGCGCAGCCGCGGTGGCCGGGGCCGTGGCTCCGGAGGCGACTCGGGCGACTCGGGCGACAACGGCAACGGGAACGGCAGCAAGGCGCCCTCGCCCAAGGACGTCGCCGCGATGGCCCGCCCGCCCGCCGACGATGACGTCGAAGATCTCGAGGACGTCGACGACGTCGAGGAGGTCGACGACGAGGTGCAGGACGACCTCGAGAGCCTCACCTCGGAGGTCGTCGAGGCCCTCGACGACCGGGACGACTCCGAGGAGAGCCCCGCCGAGCGCGATCCCGAGCCGGAACCCGAGCCGCAGCCGGAGATCGAGCCCGAGCCGGAGCCCGCGCCCGAGCCCGCGCCCGAGAAGCCCACCGTGGTTACCCGGACCCGCCGCCGCAGCGCCAGCCGCCCGGCCGGGCCGCCGGAGGCGGTGGCCGTGCCGGCCATGGCGTCCAGCGGTCACGGGACCGAGCGCGACGGCGAGGAGAACGCGCACGCGCACGTCGAGCACGTGCCGATCAAGCGCAAGGGCTCCCGCAAGCGCTGAGCCGTGCTTTTGCACGCTCAGACGACGATCCGTAGGATTGACCCTTGGTGCTCAATGCACCGGCAGACTTTTCTCAGCAGCAGACCAACCAAGGAGACCGCGGTGTACGCGATCGTGCGCGCAGGCGCCAAGCAGCAGAAGGTGGCCGTCGGCGACGTCATCGACATCGACAAGATCGCGACCGCCGTGGGCGACGAGATCTCGCTGCCGGTCGTGCTCGTCGTGGACGGCGACACCATCACCTCCGACGCGAAGACGCTCGACAAGGCGTCGGTGACCGCCGAGGTGCTCGGCGCCATCAAGGGCCCGAAGATCGTGATCCAGAAGTTCAAGAACAAGACCGGCTACAAGAAGCGCCAGGGTCACCGTCAGGAATTGACCAAGGTCAAGATCACCGGTATCAAGTAACTAACCGTTACTGTTCAGGTTTTCCGCAGATTCCCCA
>JAWWPK010000397.1:0-2816 GCA_033854925.1 Nocardioidaceae bacterium
GCCGTCAGTCCGGCCAGGTACCCGTCGTGACGGGTCCGGCCCACCACCATGTCCGTCGGACCGGCGATCGTCGCGATCGTCTTCCGGCCGCGGTGCACCAGGTGGTCGACCGCGAGCCGGGCGCCGAGGACGTTGTCGACGTCGACGTAGGCCCCCTCCTGGTCCTCGGTCGCACGGCCGCCGAGCACGAACGGCAGGCCCCGAGCCCGGATCCGCTCGGGCAGCCCGTCGTCGTCGTGCAGCGAGAGCAGGAGGACACCGTCGACGTGCTGCCGGGTCAGGTAGTCGTCGAGCCGACCGCTGCGATGGCCGGTGTCCGCGAGCAGCAGCACCAGCTGCAGTCTCGCGTCGCTGAGCGAGGTGCCGATGCCACGCACGACGCCGGCGAAGAACGGTTCGGCGAAGACCCGCTCCTCGGACTCTGCGATGACCAGGGCCACCGCGTCGGTCCGCTGGGTGACAAGGGTGCGGGCGGCCTGGTTGGGCACGTAGCCGAGCTCGGCGATCGCGCGCTCGACCGCCTGCCGGGCCTTCTCGGAGACCTTGCTGCTGCCGTTGATGACGCGGGACGCCGTTCCGCGACCGACTCCGGCCGCCGCCGCCACCTCTTCGAGGGTCGGCCGGGTGCGCGGCTGGCGCGTCATGGCGCTCGTACGTCGCTGGTCGAGATCACCACGTCGCTCCTGTGGGTCCAGCGTGGTTGCGGCCGGCGGGCCCGCCCTGTCGAGGAGCACGAACCCGCCAGCCGGGTCGGAGAAGCGCTGATGGGAGCGCTCCCATCAGCCTGGCGGATCGAGCGGCAGTTGTCAAGGGCGCACCGCGCCGCGTGGCTCGCCGCAGGGCAGGTCACGAGAGGTGACGAGAAGAATCCGCGGCATGTGTCGATTCTTCCCGACCCGGCCCGTCGTCCCGGTGGAAGACTCACCAGGACACGAGGAGTGACATGAACAAGTACGTCGTATTTGCCGTTGACGGCGACGAGGACAAATGGGAGACGCTGAGCGCCGAGGAGAAGGACCAGACCTACGACGCCGACAACCGGTTCCTGGCGCTGCTCGCGGAGCGGGGCGGCAAGGTGGTCGGCGGCCAGGAGCTCACGCACAGCCGGAAGACCCGGTGGCTGACCCGCGACCGGGCCGGCCAGGTGCTCGTCACCGACGGGCCGTTCGCAGAGACCGTCGAGCAGATCAGCGGCTTCTACATCGTGGAGTGCGACGACCTGGACGACCTGACCGAGGCGTTGCGGGAGATGCTGCCGGCCCACTCCAAGCTGCAGATCCGGCCGGTGCTACTGCATTCCTGAGGAGGGCTGTCGATTTCGTCGACCACCGCCCGTCATCACGGTGACAGAGCCAAACCCCGTCGAGAGGAACCACCAATGACCGAGTACGTCGTCCTGCTCCCCGGTGACGAGTCCCAGTGGGCGAACACGTCCCAGGCGGACAAGGAAGCCATGTACGCCATCCACGGCGAGTTCGCGAAGGCGCTCGAGGAACGCGGCCACAAGGTGACCGGTGGCAGCGAGCTCGCGAACTCGCGGGAGGCCAAGGTGCTGCGCACCGACGCCGAGGGGAACCACACCGTCACCGACGGCCCGTACGCCGAGACCGTCGAGCAGCTGACCGGCTTCTACATCGTCCAGTCCGACAACCTCGACGACCTGATCGACGTCTGCAAGATCCTCGCTCGCGGCGAGACCGCCATCGAGATCCGGGCGGCGGCGGGCGGCTCCGCCTCGTGAGGTTCCTTGTCCTGATGGCCGAGGAGGACCACTTCGACAAGTGGGAGGCCGCATCGGAGCAGGAGCAGCAGGCGTTCTTCGACGGGCTGGCGGCGTTCACCGCGGCCGTCCGGGACCGCGGCGAGGTGCTGTTCGGTGAGGCCCTCGACCGGCCGGAACGTGCGCTGACCCTGCGCGGCGGCAGCACCACGGAGGGTCCCTACGCCGAGACGGTCGAGCAGGTCGGTGGCTTCTACGTGGTCGACCTGCCCTCCCAGGAGCTCGCCGTGGAGACCGCCCGGCTGCTGCCGGTGCCGTCGGTCGAGGTCCGGCCGATACTCGACATGTGATCACCCCACGAAACTCCGCGGAGGGTGCGCTGCGCGCGGTGAGCGCGGACTTTCGCGGGGACCCCAGAAGGGCATGAGCCCTACCGACGCGCTCGAGACCGCGCTGCGCGACGAGTGGGGCCGGCTGTTGGCCCTGCTTGTCGCGCGCTACCGCCGTCTCGACCTGGCCGAGGACGGGCTGGCCGACGCGTTCGAGGCGGCGGCGCGCACCTGGCCGACCGACGGCGTCCCCGACAACCCCGCAGCCTGGCTGCTGGTCGCGACCCGGCGCCGGATCACCGACCGGCTGCGGGCCGAGGCCGTCGCCAACCGCAAGCTTCCGCTGCTTGCCGTCGAGTCCGACCTCACCGAGGAGGCGCAGCGCACGATGGCCGATCCGGGCGAGCGCGGCGGGGTCGCCGACCAGCGGCTCCGGCTGGTGCTGCTCTGCGCGCACCCCGCGCTGCCGCCCGAGGCCGCCGCAGCACTGACGCTCCGGCTGGTGCTGGGCGTCTCGACCGAGGACCTGGCCCGGCTGTTCCTGGTGCGGACCTCGACGATGGCGGCTCGGCTGACCCGGGCCCGCAAGCGGCTGGCGAGCGAGTCGTTCGCCGTACCGGTCGGGGCCGAGCTGGCCGACCGGGTCCGGGTCGTGTCCGACGTGGCCTACCTCGCCTTCACGGCCGGCTACGCGCCGGGTTCCGGCTCGGACGTGCTCCGCGCCGACGTCGCCGGGGAAGCGATCCGGCTGGTGCGGGTCCTTCGCG
>JAWWPK010000398.1:0-5045 GCA_033854925.1 Nocardioidaceae bacterium
CTCGGTGACCAGCTTGAAGTGGTGGATCAGGGCCTCCATCGACTCGCCCATGATGTGGCGGATGTGGTCGAGGCTGTTGCCCATGCCGTCGCTGCCGATGGCCAGCTGGCTCGGCCAGGCGATCTTCTTGTCCGCGACCATGACCGGGGCGCCCTCGAGGCCGGCCAGCCGGTTGGCAGCCTGCTCGACGATCTTCAGCGACTCCCACATCTCGTTGAGCCGGACCCGGAAGCGACCGTAGGAGTCGCAGGTGTCCCAGGTCTGCACCTCGAAGTCGTAGTCCTCGTAGCCCGAGTAGGGCTGGGTCTTGCGCAGGTCCCAGGGGTAGCCGGCCGCCCGCAGCGGCGGGCCGGAGATCCCGAGCGCCAGGCAGCCGTCGAGCTCGAGGTGGCCGACGTTCTCCAGCCGGCCCTTGAAGATCGGGTTGGCGTTGCACAGGGCGGCGTACTCCGGGAGTCGCTTCTTCATCAGTGCGATGAACGCGCGGATCTCGTCGAGGGCACCGGGCGGAAGGTCCTGGGCGACGCCGCCGGGGCGGATGAACGCGTGGTTCATGCGCAGCCCGGTGATCAGCTCGAACAGGTCGAGCACCAGCTCGCGCTCGCGGAACCCGATCGTCATCACGGTCAGCGCGCCGATCTCCATGCCGCCGGTGGCGATGGCGACCAGGTGGGAGGAGATGCGGTTGAGCTCCATGAGCAGGACCCGCATGACCTGGGCCTTCTCGGGGATGTCGGCCTCGATGTCGAGCAGCCGCTCGACGCCGAGCACGTAGGTCATCTCGTTGTAGAACGGGCTGAGGTAGTCCATCCGCGTGCAGAACGTCACGCCCTGCACCCAGGTGCGGTACTCCATGTTCTTCTCGATGCCCGTGTGCAGGTAGCCGATGCCGCAGCGGGCCTCGGTCACCGTCTCGCCCTCGAGCTCGAGGATCAGCCGCAGCACGCCGTGCGTCGACGGGTGCTGCGGGCCCATGTTCACGACGACGCGCTCGTCGGCCTCCTCGGCGATGCCCTGGGCGATCTGGTCCCAGTCCTGGCCGGTGACCGTGAACACCCGGCCCTCGGAGGTCTCGTTCGCCCCGGCGAAGACGTCTTCGGTAGTGCTCATCAGCTGTATGACCTCCGCTCGTCGGGCGGAGGGATCGAGCCGCCCTTGTACTCCACGGGGATGCCGCCCAGCGGGTAGTCCTTGCGCTGCGGGTGGCCAGGCCAGTCGTCCGGCATCAGGATGCGGGTGAGCGCCGGGTGGCCGTCGAACACGATCCCGAACATGTCGAAGGTCTCGCGCTCGTGCCAGTCGTTGGTCGGGTACGTCGCGACGAGGGACGGGATGTGCGGGTCGCTGTCGGGGCAGCTGACCTCGACCCGGATCCGCCGGTTGAAGGTCATCGAGAGCAGGTGGTAGACGGCGTGCAGCTCACGGCCGGCGTCCTCCGGGTAGTTGACGCCCGAGACTCCGGAGCAGAACTCGAAGCGCAGCGCCGGGTCGTCGCGCAGCAGCTTCGCCACGGCGGACAGGTCGTCGCGGCGTACGTGGAAGGTGATCTCGCCGCGGTGGATGACGACGTTCTCGATGGCGTGCTCGACGCCGCCACCGGCCAGCGCCATGTCGAGCGCCGCCGCCACCTCCTCGTGCCACCCGTCGAACGGCCGCTGCGCCGCCGGGGGGAAGACGATCGGCTGGACCAGCCCGCCGTACCCGCTGGTGTCGCCGGATCCGGAGACTCCGAACATGCCCTCGCGCACGCCGACCGGGCGGACCTCCGGGTCGAGGGTCGCCGGCGCGTTCTCGGGCGAGGCGTCGACAGCGCGCTGCTCGGGACCCTTGGGCTCCGGAGTCTGCTGGTTCAGAGGGGCGTCCTTCTTGTCCTCCGTCACCGGAGCAGCCCCCTCATGTCGCTCGTCGGGAGGGCCTTGAGCGCGTCGTTCTCCTGCTGCTCGATCTGGGCGAGACGGTTGCTGCCGAGCTTGGCGTGCTGGACCTGGTCGTGCAGCTTGAGGATCGCGTCGATCAGCATCTCGGGCCGCGGCGGGCAGCCGGGGAGGTACATGTCGACGGGGACGACGTGGTCGACGCCCTGCACGATCGCGTAGTTGTTGAACATGCCGCCGCTGCTGGCGCAGACGCCCATCGCGAGCACCCACTTGGGCTCGGGCATCTGGTCGTAGATCTGGCGGAGCACCGGTGCCATCTTCTGGCTGACCCGGCCGGCCACGATCATCAGGTCGGCCTGGCGCGGGCTGGCGCGGAAGACCTCCATGCCGAACCGGGCCAGGTCGTACTTCGGCCCGCCGCTGGTCATCATCTCGATGGCGCAGCACGCCAGCCCGAAGGTGGCCGGCCAGAACGACGCCTTGCGCATGTAGCCCGCGACGCCCTCGACGGTCGTCAGGAGTACGCCGCTCGGCAGCTTCTCCTCGATACCCACAGTGAGTCCCTGCGTCTCTCTCTAGGTCCTAGTCCCAGTCCAGGCCGCCGCGACGCCAGACATAGGCGTACGCGATGAAGACCGTGGCGATGAAGAGGACCATCTCGACGAGGCCGAAGTACTTCATCGGGTCGAAGTTCACGGCCCACGGGTAGAGGAAGATGATCTCGATGTCGAAGACGATGAAGAGCATCGCGGTGATGTAGTACTTCACCGGGAACCGGCCGCCACCGACCGGCTGCGGCGTGGGGTCGATGCCGCACTCATAGCTGTCGAGCTTGGCGCGGTTGTAGCGCTTCGGGCCGACCTGGCTGCTCATCACGACGGAGCCGGCAGCGAACAGGAACGCCAGTGCCGTGAGAGCCAGGACTGGAATGTAGAGGTCCACCGCTGCGCCTTCTCTCCCTGGTGGTGCTCGGCTCTCTCAGCCGCTCCGCGCCCCTCTGTGTCACTGTGATCGAGGTCGCACTAGTGAACTTGTGAATGCAATCACTAAGTGGCGCGAGGGCCATACTGCCACTCGCGACCGGAGCCGTGAAGCCGGGGTCTTACCGCCCCTGACCTGCAGATTTAACGCACACAGACATGGCCTAAATGGACGCCCCGCCGAGTCGGCGTTACTGCGCCTCAGTAACGCCGACTCGCGGGGCTACTCGTCAGCAGGAACGCCGACTCGCGGGGTTACTCGTCAGCAGGAACGCCGACTCGGCGTCAGGCAGTAGCTCGGTGGAGGGCGACGATGCCGCCGGAGAGGTTGCGCCACTCGGGGTGCTGCCAGCCGGCCTCGGCGATGAGGTCTGCGAGGCCGCGCTGGTCGGGCCAGGCCCGGATGGACTCGGCGAGGTAGACGTAGGCGTCCGGGGACGAGGAGACGGCGCGGGCGATCGGGGGCAGCGCGCGCATCAGGTACTCGACGTAGACGGTGCGGAACGGCGACCAGGTCGGGTGGCTGAACTCGCAGACGACCAGGCGCCCTCCGGGGCGGGTGACGCGGAGCATCTCCCGCAGCCCGGCGAGCGGGTCGACGATGTTGCGCAGCCCGAAGGAGATCGTGACGGCGTCGAAAGTGCCGTCCGCGAAGGGCAGGCGGGTGCCGTCGCCGGCGGTGAAGGGCAGCGCCGGCTTGGCCTTCTTGCCGACCTGGAGCATGCCGAGGGAGAAGTCGCAGGGGACGACGACCGCGCCGAGATCCGCGAACGGCTGGCTCGACGTACCGGTGCCGGCGGCCAGGTCGAGCACCCGCTCGCCACGGGCCGGGCGCACCGCGTCGATGACCTCCTGGCGCCAGCGCCGGTCCTGGCCGAGGGAGAGGACGTCGTTGGTCAGGTCGTAGCGCTCGGCGACCGCGTCGAACATCCGCCGTACGTCGGCGGGCTGCTTGTCGAGGTCGGCGCGGGTCACGGGCAAACCCTAGGGGCGGCGTGTCGGCAACCCGAAGCCGCCGCGAAGCGTCAATGTGGTGACCAGACTCCACTTCCCCCAATGGGAGCCTTCATGACGTCGTTCCGCCGCGCGGGCCTCGGCCTGCTCGTCGTGGTGCTCCTCGCCGTGTCCGCTACGGCCGTCGGGTATGCCATGCGGAGGTCGACCGGGCCCGACATCGACGGTGCAGCCACCGTGCAGGCCAGGCCGGTGGCGCAGGACGCCGCCGTGCCGCCGGTCGTGGAGCCGGTCGTGGAGCCCGTGGCCGAGCCGCCCGCGCGTACGTACCGGCCGCGCTCCCAGAAGCACCCCATGCACCAGATGGAGGCCGGCCGCGTCCTGCTCTCCAAGGGCGACACCGGGACGAAGGTACGGGACCTGCAGGCCCGGCTCGCGCAGCTCTACTGGTACGCCGGCCGTGGCACCGGCGACTACGACGCCGCGACGGTCGAGGCGGTCCGCGGCTTCCAGGACAAGCGGCAGATCCCGGTCACCGGCAACGTCGACCAGCGCACGCTCGACCGGCTCCGTGGCATGACCACCGAGCCCAGCCGCGACGCGATGGGGCTGCACAACGTGCCCGGCGCGCTCGACCAGCGCTGCAGGACCGGCCGGGTGCTGTGCATCGACAAGTCCAGCCAGACGCTGCGCTGGGTCGTCGACGGCACGGTGCTCAAGACCGTCGACGTGCGGTTCGGCGCGTCGGCCACGCCGACCCGCGACGGCGTCTTCTCGGTCTACCTCAAGAGCCGCGACCACGTGTCCCAGCTGTACGACTCGGCGATGCCGTTCGCGATGTTCTTCTCCGGCGGCCAGGCCGTGCACTACTCCTCGGACTTCGCCGCCCGCGGCTACACCGGCGCCTCGCACGGCTGCGTCAACGTGCGCGACTACGACGCGGTCGCATGGCTCTACGACCAGGTGCAGGTCGGCGACGACGTCGTCGTCTACTGGAGCTAGGCGCAAAGCCCCCCGCGGACTGCCGCACCGCTGGTCGAGCTTGTCGAGACCTCCGCAGCGTGCGCTGGGAGCCGACCCTGCGGACATCTCGACAGGCTCGATGAGCGGCGGTCGCCTCCCAGCCCCGACCTACCAGGCGCCTCCGCAACCAAGGCACCCGAGCCGACCACCGCTGGTCGAGCCCGTCGAGACCTCCGCAGCGTGCGCTGGGAGCCGACCCTGCGGAAATCTC
>JAWWPK010000399.1:0-4885 GCA_033854925.1 Nocardioidaceae bacterium
CGGTCGGAGGTCGAGCCGGTCGCCGGCACGACACATCGTGTCTGCGACGTGCGTGATCCCGACGCAGTGGCGGCCTTGATCGAGGCGATCGTTGCCGACTACGGCCAACTCGACGTCCTGGTCAACAACGCCGGTGGGGCCCCGAGCACCGACGCGGCGACCGCGTCACCGGGCTTCCACGACAAGGTCGTCGGCCTCAACCTGCTCAGCCCGCTCCTGGTCGCCCAGGCCGCGAATGCCGTCATGCAGCGGCAGGACTCAGGCGGCTCGATCGTCAACATCTCCTCGATCTCCGCTCACCGCGCGGCGCCGACCATCGCGGCATACGCCGCGGCGAAGGCCGGCCTCGACTCACTGACCCGCTCGCTGGCGATGGAGTGGGGACCCAAGGTCCGGGTCAACGCGATCGACGTGGGCCTGTGCCGCACCGAGCAGACCGACGACCACTATGGCGACGACGAACGGGTCGCCGCGATCGAGGGCACCATCCCGCTCGGCCGCATGGCTCGCCCGGATGAGGTCGGCAATGTCGTGGCCTTCCTGGCGAGCGGCCTCGCGTCGTACGTCTCCGGAGCGAGGGTCGCCTGCGACGGCGGAGGCGAGCCCCCCGTGTTCCTGCACATCTGACGACACACCCGAAGGAGTGGCAGTGGCTGAACTGTTGGAGGGCCGCATCGCGATCGTCACCGGCGCGGGTCGCGGAATCGGCCGGGCGCACGCGCTCGAGCTGGCCTCGCACGGTGCCGCCGTCGTGGTCAACGACTACGGCGTCTCGCTGTCCGGCGAGGGGACGGAAGAGTCCCCAGCGGACGAGGTCGTCGCTGCGATCGAGGACGCCGGTGGCCGGGCGGTCGCGAACGGCGCGGACGTGGCCGACTTCGAGCAGGCCGCGGCGATGGTGCGGCAGGCGATCGACACCTTCGGCGGCCTCGACATCCTGGTCAACAACGCCGGTTTCGTGCGCGACCGGATGCTGGTCAACACCTCCGAGGAGGAGTGGGACGCGGTGGTCCGGGTCCACCTGAAGGGCCACTTCGCTCCGCTGCGCCACGCCGGTGCCTACTGGCGGGCCGAGGCCAAGGAGGGTCGCCAGCGCGCTGCTCGCGTCATCAACACCGGCTCGGGAGCCGGGCTGCAGGGCTCGGTGGGCCAGGCGACGTACTCCGCCGCCAAGGCGGGGATCGCCGGGCTGACGCTGGTGGCCGCCCAGGAGCTGGGGCGCTACGGCGTCACGGTCAGCGCCATCGCGCCCGTCGCCAGGACCCGGATGACCGAGGGTGCGTTCGACACCTCGCAGATGGCGCTGCCGGAGGACAACTCGCCGATCGTCGCCTGGCTTGCCTCCGAGGAGGCCGGCGACGTGACCGGCCGGGTGATCGAGGTCGACGGCAGCACGATCACCGTGGAGACCGGCTGGGCGCACGGCCCGGCGCGTGACAACGGCAGCCGCTGGGCCGCGGCCGAGGTGGGGCCCGCACTGCGGGAGCTGCTGGCCGCGGCGCCGACGCCCGAGCCGGTCTACGGCGCCGGCGTGCCGTAGACCTCCAGCTCGGTCAGGTCCGCGAACTGGCAGCCGGCGAACGGCCCGTCGGGACAGTCCGTCGCGAACGTCGGCACCTGGTTGCCCAGGATCGTGAAGCGCACGAACCGCACCCCTGCGGTCCCGGCCGTCGGCGCCAGTGGGACGAGAGTGCCCCGGTCGTCGGCGGTGAAGGTACCCTGGTTGGCCGTCGTCCACGTGGTGCCGTCCGGCGACGTCTCGATCCGGTAGGCGCCGGTCGAGGCGCTGCCCCCGTCGCCGCAGCTCGAGGTCGGGTCGACCGCGAGCTGGGTGATGTTGACGGCCTGCGGGAGCTTCACCGTGAGGTGCTTGGGCACGAAGACGTTGGTCGGCGTCCCCTCGTTGTCGCCGGCCGTGCTCTTCCAGCCGTTGAGCTGGGTGAGGTCGATCGCGCGGTCCGGACCGCAGCCGCCGAGGGTCTTGTTCGGGCCGTTGAACTCGCTGATGGTCGCGCCGGCGTTGGCGGCGGCCCAGTCGCGACGGGCGGAGAAGTTGCGGTGCGCACCGCCCTTGCCGACGGTCACCGCCGTCCGGCTGCCGACGTAGCCGGGTGCGTCGACCTCGAGCTTTCCGTAGTGGCCCCGCGGCACCGGTCCGAGCGAGTAGTGGCCGTTGGCGTCGGTCACCCCGGTCGGGTTGACGGCCCCCTGGCCCTGGAAGGCCAGGGTGACGCTGGCCCCCGCGACCGGCTTGCCGGAGTCGGGGTCGCTGACAACCCCGGTGATCCTTCCGCTCCCGTGCGTGGCCGGCGGTCGCGCGAAGCTGGCCGCGGGTGCGATGTCGTCGCCGCCGAAGGAGCCGGCGTAGAAGCCCATGCCCCGCGCGGCGAACACCTTCCAGATCCCGTCGTGGTGCCGGCCGCCGAAGACGGCGGTGTCGGCGACCAGGATGGCGTTGCGCATGTCGAGGAACGACGGATTGTGCGGCGCGAGCTCCATGGCCCGGGTCACCAGCGACTCGGTGGTCCTCGATCCGAGCTCGTCGCGCAGCTGCCAGAGCGTCTGGGCCCAGATCTCCCCGTCGGAGTGGACCTCCGGGCCGCCGACCACCTTGGCGTAGTCACGGTAGGTGTAGCCGCCGGGGTGGCCGGTCGCGCCACCGTTGCATCGGTCGGCGGTGGACCCGATCGGGCAGTCGATCGGCTCGGTGCGGTCGAGGGCGACGCCCGCGCCGTCGAACTGGAACAGGATGACGTCGACCTTGCCCGGGTCGTCCTTCTGCAGGCCCTGGTCGACCAGGTAGTCCATCGCGTACCAGTCGCTCCAGGCCTCGCCCATCGCGCCGGCCTGGACGCCGCCGAGCGTGGACTGGCCGTTGGCGTTGACGACGAGCCGGTTGGAGAGGCCGTGGGTGTACTCGTGGTAGACGGTGTCCGCCTCGTCGCCGACGTCGGTCGGCGCGAACGGGTCGCCGTTCGGGTACGACGTGCCGGGCTGGTGCTGCAGGTACATCTGCATCCGCGGCGCCTTGCCGTCCGGCGGCGTGGCCATGTTGGCGTTGTCGATGTGGCCGCCGTCCGGCAGGCCGCGGTCGGTGTTGGCGCCGTCCTCGGTCTGGGTGTCGACGGCGTCCTGGCCTCGGCCCAGGTGGCTGTGGTTCTTCACCTGGAAGTTGCCGGCCGCCTCGGTGAAGCCGATCGGCGCCTGCATCAGGTGGTCGTGCCAGGTGTTGACGAAGAAGAAGACCTGGGTGGTGTTCTGACTGCGGTTCACCCGCCACGAGAACGGCTTGTCGGGGTTCCACGTGCACGGGTAGGGGCTGTCGCAGAACCTCACGCCCTTGAGGTGGAACGGTGTGAGCGGGTAGTCCCAGGTGCCGCTCTTGAGCGGTGGCACCTCCTCGCTCGGGTTGGCCAACTGGTCGTCGTTCACGTCCGAGTAGGCGTGGGAGTTGTTGCCCGACAGCTTCCTGGCGCCCGGGTTGAGCCAACCCTTCGCGGTGAAGTCGACGTGCTTCGGCGTACCGCCGTGGTCGGCGCCCGGGAAGTACTCCACCGCGGTGCCGCGGCTGTGGTCGTCCTGGGCGAGCGGGCGGCGGTAGAGGAGCCCGCCGGTGGTGGCGTCGAAGACGGCGAGGGTCGGGTGCGCGGCCGACATCGTGATGGTCTGCCAGGCCGCGTGGCTGCGCCCGTTGGCGACGAAGACGACCGGCTCGGCGGTGTCGTCGGGGCCGGGCAGCGTGGAGGCCTCGCCGCCGTCCGTGCGGGCGGCCGCGATGGCAGCGGCCTCGGTGGTCAGGTTCCCGCCCGTGCGGGTCGGGGCGGAAGCCTTGGAGACCGGTGAGCCGCTGACGGTCAGCAGCCGGCCGCTGCGCGTGACCGCGGCCTGCAGCCCGCTGTCGAAGACCTTCTGCCCGCCGACCTGCTGGGTCCAGGACAGGTGGTGGGTGCCCTCGATGTCGACGTAGTCGCGGTGGAAGTGGAAGGTGGCGAGGTCGGCGCGGGTCAGCCCGAGCGCGCCGTGGTGCTGCCGCACGTAGCCGAGGGCCACCGCCCGCGCGGGCCGGCCCGACGGGCCGGTCAGGTAGCCGTCCAGCTTCTGGAGGATGCGCACGGTCCCGGTTGCCGGATCGATCTCGAGCAGCCCGCCGCTGCCCAGGGACTTCCGCAGCGGAGCGGCCTGGCGGGCGTCGTAGTAGCCGAGGTCGTCACCGACAGCAGCGTCCCTGGTGGCAGCTGCCGGCCGCGCCGAGGGGTGACCGACCGCGGGGTCGGGGACGGCGGCCATCGCGACCACGAGAGCGGCGCTGCCGGCGAGGACGAAGAACTGGCGCGCCCGAGTGGGCGCGCCGACCTGACGAGAGGGCATTGGCCCACTCTCGGGTCAGGTGGTCGCGGAGGGCAAGGGTGAACCCGGTCCGAGACCGAATCGTGCCCGGCTCGTGAGGTAGCTGTCAGATCCGCTCGAGGACCGTGCCGGTCGCCATCGCGCCGCCGGCACACATGGAGATCAGCGCGATGGACTGGTCGCGGCGTTCGAGCTCGTGGAGAGCGGTGGTGATCAGCCGGGTGCCGGTCGAACCGACGGGGTGGCCGAGCGCGATCGCGCCGCCGTTCACGTTGACCTTGTCCATGTCCACGTGGTGCTCGCCGGCCCAGGAGAGCACGACTGAGGCGAACGCCTCGTTGACCTCGAACAGGTCGAAGTCGGAGATCGCCATGCCGGTGCGGTCGAGCAGCTTCTGGGTGGCCTCGATCGGGCCGTCGAGGTGGTAGTAGGGATCCGAGCCGACCAGGCAGTGCGTCTTGATCCGGGCCCGCGGGGTGAGGCCGAGGGCGCGGGCCTTGTACTCGTCCATGATCAGCACGGCGGACGCGCCGTCGGA
>JAWWPK010000400.1:0-9843 GCA_033854925.1 Nocardioidaceae bacterium
GAAGTCGACGGCCAAGAAGGCGGCCAAGAAGGCACCGGCCAAGAAGGCGCCGGCGAAGAAGTCGACGGCCAAGAAGGCGGCCAAGAAGGCACCGGCCAAGAAGGCCGCGAAGCGGGCACCGGCCAAGAAGGCCGCCAAGAAGGCACCGGCCAAGAAGGCCGCCAAGCGGGCTCCTGCCAAGAAGGCCGCCAAGAAGGCACCGGCCCGGAAGGCCGCGAAGAAGGCACCGGCCCGCAAGGCCGCGAAGAAGCGCTGACCCAGCTCTGAAGGACGGGCCGTCTCCCTTACAGGGAGGCGGCCCGTTCTGCTGTCCGCGGGCCGACACCCAGGGCGAGTGCGTCGTGCAGGTCGTCGAGGTCGTCCACGTCGCGGCGCAGCCGGGGGAGGGGCGCGTCGATCGCCTGCGCCCCGGTGGCGTCGTGGGCCAGCGCGGAGCCCGGGCCGAACCGCGGGTCGAACGCGTCGTACGCCGCGGTGTAGAGCGTGGTGCCGAGACCCTCCGTGTCCGCGACGTACGCCGGGTCACCGGGCGCCACCGTGCCGAGGGCCTCGTCGAGGTCCTCGGCGCGCACCGCGGGGAGATCGGCGGTGAGCGCGACGGGGATGAGCTCCGGCCAGCGTCGTCGGGCTTCGGCCGCGGACTGGCGCAGGGTGCCATTGAGGTCCATCGCGACCCCGTCGGGGATCGTGACCGCGCCGAGCCCGGCCAGCTCGACCGAGAAGGACGCGTCGTCGGTCGCCACCAGCACCTCGGCGATGACGTCCGCAGAGAGACAGGCGGCCACCGTGTCCAGGGCGAAGGCGGCGGCGAGCTCGCGGCGGGCGTCGTCGGTCAGGCCGACCAGGCGCGACTTGCCGAGCGCGGGTGGCTTCACCGGGACCAGGGCGACGTACTTCTGCATCGCCGCCATCCTTCCAGCACCCCCCGCTCACCCATCGGTCGCGGTCGCCCTGCGCAGTAGCCTGTCGCGCGTGAAGGTGCGGCATCTCCAGGAGGGCAGGCGCGGGTGGGCGTGGGCGATCGCCGTGCCCATCGTGAAGCCGATCCTGCTGGCGACCACGAAGCACCGGTGGATCGACGGCGAGAAGATCCCGGCCGAGGGTGGGTTCCTGCTCGTCATCAACCACATCTCGGAGGTGGACCCGCTCATCGTGGCGCACATCGTGTGGGACCACGGGCGGATCCCGCACTACCTGGCCAAGGCCGGGCTGTTCAAGAACCGGCTGCTCGGCTTCTTCCTCCGCTCGGCCGGCCAGATCCCCGTGCTCCGCGCGTCGAAGGAGGCCGCCGGCGCCTACGACGCCGCGGTCGCGGCGGTGCGGGCCGGGAAGTGCGTCGTGGTCTACCCGGAGGGCACTATCACCCGCGACCCCGACCTGTGGCCGATGGTCGGCAAGTCCGGCGCGGCCCGGATCGCGCTCGCCACCGGCGCCCCGGTGATCCCGGTCGGCCAGTGGGGCGCCCAGGAGGTGCTGGCACCGTACGCGAAGAAGCCGGACCTGTTCCCGCGCAAGCTGATCACCATGAAGGTCGGGGATCCCGTCGACCTCGCCGACCTGTCCGGCGACACGTCCGCGAAGGCGGTAGCCACGGCGACCTCCCGGATCATGGCCGCCCTCACCACGCTGGTCGAGGACGTGCGCGGCGGGACCGCGCCGCTCGAGCGGTTCAACCCGCGCACCGCCGGAGTCAGCGAGTTCGGCAACCCCAACGAGGGCGGACGGAGGGGCAAGGCCTCATGACCACCCCACGAAACTCTGCGTGGGACGCGCTTCGCGCGACGGGAGCACAGTTCCGCGGGGACCCCGGAGGAAAAGCATGAGCAAGATCGCGGTGTTCGGTGCCGGGTCGTGGGGCACGGCGTTCTCGATCGTGGTCGCCGACGGCGGCAACGACGTGACCATGTGGGCGCGCCGCGAGGAGGTCGCCGAGGCGATCAACGAGCGGCGCGAGAACGAGGAGTACCTCCCAGGGGTCGAGCTGCCACCAGCGGTCTCGGCCACCCACGACGTCGAGAAGGCGGCCGTCGACGCGGACATCGTCGTCTTCGCGACGCCCTCGCAGAGCTTCCGCGCGAACCTCGAGGACTGGACGCCGTTCCTCGCCAAGGACGCCGTGCTGGTCTCCCTGATGAAGGGGGTCGAGCTCGGCACCCTCAACCGGATGAGCGAGGTGATCGCCCAGGTCACCGGCGCCGGGCCGGACCGCATCGCGGTGATCAGCGGTCCCAACCTGGCCAAGGAGATCGCCCGCCGGGAGCCTGCCGCCTCGGTGGTCGCGTGCGCCGACGAGGAGGTCGCGAAGCTGTTGCAGGACCGCTGCCACTCACCGGCGTTCCGCCCCTACACCTCCGTCGACGTGCTCGGGTGCGAGCTGGGCGGTGCCTACAAGAACGTCGTCGGTCTCGCGGTCGGCATGGCGGTCGGACTCGGCTTCGGCGACAACACCACTGCCTCGGTGATCACCCGCGGCCTCGCCGAGACCGCCCGGCTGGCCACCAAGCTGGGCGCCAACCCGCTCACCCTCATGGGCCTGGCCGGCCTCGGCGACCTCGTCGCCACCTGCTCCTCGCCGCTGTCGCGCAACCGCAGCTTCGGCGAGAAGCTCGGCCAGGGCATGAGCACCGAGGAGATCGTGGCCTCCACCCGGCAGGTGGCCGAGGGCGCCAAGTCCTGTGCGTCGCTGCGCGCGCTCGCCGAGCGGTCCGGTGTCGACTCCCCGATCGCGCAGTACGTCGACGACGTCGTTGCCGGCCGGATGACCGCCGCCGAGATGATGGACTCCACGCTGGCGCGCGAGACCAAGGCGGAGATGGAGTAGCTCAACCACCGACCTTGTCCAGCGCCTGGCTGAGGTCGGCCCAGAGGTCCTCGACGTCCTCGATGCCGACCGACAGCCGGACCAGGCCCGCGGGGATGGTCGTGGGCTCCGACTTCCAGCGGCGGCGCCGCTCGAACGACGACTCGACGCCGCCCAGGCTGGTGGCGTGCACCCAGAGCGCGGTGCCGCGCACCAGCAGGTCGGCCTGGTCGGCGGTGGGCAGGACGATCGAGACCATCGCGCCGAGGCCGGGGTAGCGGACCTCGGTGAGCAGCGGGTGGTCGGCGAGCCGGCGGGCGAGCTCGGCGGCGTTCGCCTGGGCGCGCTCGACGCGCAGGTGCAGGGTGCGCAGGCCCCGCAGCGCCAGCCAGGCCTCGAACGGCCCGGGGGTGTTGCCCTGGACGTCGCGACGCTGCTTGAGCACGGCGTACAGATCGTCGTCGCGGGTGACGATCGCCCCGAGCTGTACGTCGCTGTGCCCGGCGAGGTACTTGGTGGCCGAGTGCAGCACCACGTCGGCGCCGAGCTCGAGCGGCCGCTGCAGCAGCGGGGTGAGGAACGTGTTGTCGACGACCACACGGGCGCCGGCGTCGCGGGCCGCGGCGATGATCGCGGGGGCGTCGGCCACCTCGAGGGCCGGGTTGGTCGGCGACTCGAACCAGACCAGTGCGGCGTCCTCGCACGCCTCCACCACGGCCGCGGTGTCGGTGAGGTCGACGAGCGTCGTGGTGAGCCGGCCACGCAGCTCGAGGTCGGCGAGCGAGACCAGGGTGCCGTTGTAGGAGTGCCTCGGCACGACCACCTTGTCGCCGAGCGCGACCAGGTCGAGGAGGCTGGTGACCGCCGCCATCCCGGACGCGTACGCCAGGCACCGCCCGCCCTCCAGAGCGCCCAGCGCAGTCTCGAACGCGGCCCACGTCGGGTTGCCGTAGCGGCCGTACTCGAGGTCCCCACCCGCGACGTACGTCGACGCCATCGTGATCGGCGCGTTGAGCGGCTGGTCCGGCTCGTGCGGTGGCCGGCCGGCGGTGACGGCGACGGTCGCGGGCTGCAGGGACCCGGTCTGGGGGTGCTCGGGAGTCGGCGGCATGTCCTCTAGTCTCGCGCTTGTGCTGACGACGTTGTTGGGCGGGCGGGCGTTCGCCGAGCGGTACGGCGAGAGCCCGGCCGAGGTCGTCGCGCTGCACGGTTGGGGCCGCACCCACGCGGACTGGGACACCACCCTCCAGGGCTACGACGCGCTCGCTCTCGACCTGCCGGGCTTCGGTGCCACGCCGGCGCCGGAGGACGGCTGGTCGACGTCGCAGTACGCCGACTGGGTGCGCGAGTGCATAGCGGACCTGGACCACCCGATCCTGGTCGGTCACTCGTTCGGTGGACGGGTCGCGGTCCACGTCGCTGCCAACGAACCGAACATCCTCGGCGGGCTGGTGCTGACCGGCGTCCCGCTGCTTCGACCGCCCACCGCGTCGAGGAGACCCCCGATCGGGTTCAGGGCGCTGCGGTTCCTCAACAAGTGGCACTTCATCTCAAACGACCAGATGGAGAAGGCGCGCCGCAAGCGTGGCTCGGCCGACTACGTCAGGGCTCAGGGCGTGATGCGTGAGGTGCTGGTGAAGGCGGTCAACGAGGACTACGGCGAGGAGATCGACCGGATCGCAAGCGCCGGCCTGCCCGTCGAGCTGGTGTGGGGCGAGCACGACTCGGCCGCACCCGTCGAGATGGCGACGGAGGCAAACCTTAGGTTCGGTCCGCACGCGGACCTCGTCGTCGTACGCGAATCCGCGCACCTCCTCGACCCCGGGTTGGTGACCGCGCTCCGGACTGCCATCGACGAGCTGGCGAACCGGGCGTGATCGCGCTGTCGCTCGACCTCGTGGCCGACCTCGTCGGCGGCACAATCGAGGGCGACGGGCACGACATCGTCGTGGCCGGTCCGGTGGTCATCGACGGGCGGGAGGCCGGGCCGGGCAGCCTGTTCGTCGCCTTCGTCGGCGAGCACACCGATGGTCACGACCACGTGCCGCAGGCCGCCGCCAACGGCGCCGTCGCGGTCGTGGGCACCCGAGCGACCGAGCTGCCGACCGTCGTGGTGGACGACCCCCAGACTGCGCTCCAGCGGCTCGCCGCGCACGTGGTCGACCAGGC
This sequence comes from Nocardioidaceae bacterium, assembly GCA_033854925.1. Lineage (GTDB taxonomy): Bacteria > Actinomycetota > Actinomycetes > Propionibacteriales > Nocardioidaceae > Nocardioides. The sequence continues at coordinate 4,970 of JAWWPK010000400.1, forward strand.
GCGCCGCGATGACCGCCTCACGGTGCTGGCCGTGACCGGGTCGCAGGGAAAGACGTCGACCAAGGACCTGCTGGCCGCCGTGCTGGCCCCGGCCGGCGCGACGGTGGCGACGTACGGGTCCTTCAACAACGAGCTGGGGATGCCACTGACTGCGCTGCGTGTCGAGCCGGACACGCGCTACCTGGTGCTGGAGATGGGCGCCGCCGGGCGCGGCCACCTCACCGAGCTCACCGACCTCGTGAGTCCGGACGTGTCGATCGTGCTCAACGTCGGCACCGCCCACCTCGACGGGTTCGGCTCCCGCGATGCGATCGCGGAGGCGAAGGGCGAGCTGGTGACCGGGTTGCGGCCCGACGGCGTCGCCGTCCTGAACGCCGACGACGAGCGGGTCGCCGCCATGGCGGCACTGGCCCCGGGGCGGATCCACACGTTCGGCACCAGCGACTCGGCGGACGTCCGGCTCGAGGATCTGGAGGTGGACCGCCTGGGCCGTCCACGCTTCACGCTCTCGTCCGGAGGGGCGCGCGCGAGCGTGGTCCTGCAGCTGGTCGGCGCGCACCAGGCGCTGAACGCCGCCGCGGCCACGGCGGCCGCCGTCGCGGTGGGACTGCCCCTGGAGAAGGTGGCCGCCGCATTGTCCGGTGTCACGTCGCTCTCGAAGTGGCGCATGGAGCTCCACGAGCTCCCAGGCGGCGTCCTGCTGCTCAACGATGCCTACAACGCCAACCCCGAGTCGATGCGGGCCGCGCTCGATGCGATCGCCACCATCGGTGGGGACCCGGCGGTGCGCCGTACGATCGCGGTCCTGGGAGTGATGCGTGAGCTCGGTGACGCCAGCGAGGCGAGCCACCGGGACATCGGCGAGTACGCCGCCGGGCGGGTGGACCAGCTCCTCGTCGTCGGCCTGGAGGCTCGACCCATCCACGCCGCAGCCTCCGAGGTGGGCCGCTCGAGTGTCTTCGCCGAGGACAACGCCGAGGCGATCGCATGGCTGCGTGACCACGTGCAGGAAGGTGACGCGGTGCTGGTCAAGGCCTCCAACGGCGCGCGCCTCTACGAGGTCGCCGCCGCGCTTCAGTAGGCTCGGAACCCATGACCAAGCGCAAGGTCCGGGTGGCGCTGCTGTTCGGCGGGCGCTCCGGGGAGCACGCGATCTCCGCCGCCACCGCGGCCGGCGTCCTCAAGGCGATCGACCGCGAGAAGTACGACGTGCTCCCGGTCGGGATCACCCGCGACGGCCGCTGGGTCGTGGCCTCCGACGATCCGGCCGTCTGGGAGCTGCGGTCGGACCGGTTGCCGGAGGTGACCGCAGGCTCGGGCTCGGAGGTCGTGCTGTCGTCGTCCTCGGACGGACCACAGCTGCAGGTGCTCGAAGCGGGCTCGGTCCCGGCGGTCCTCAGCCAGGTCGACGTCGTCTTCCCCGTCCTACACGGCCCGTTCGGTGAGGACGGCACGGTGCAGGGCCTGCTGGAGCTCGCGGACGTGCGCTACGTGGGCTCCGGAGTGCTCGCCTCGGCGGTCGGGATGGACAAGCACTACATGAAGCTGGTCTTCGCCGCGCACGGTCTGCCCGTCGGTCCCTACGTCGTGGTGACGCCGCGAGACTGGTCGCAACGGCGCGAGGACGTGCTCACCCGGGTCAAGGCGCTGCAGCTGCCGGTCTTCGTCAAGCCGGCCCGGGCCGGCTCCTCGCTCGGGGTCACCCGGGTCGACGACCTCGCCGACCTCGACCGCGCCGTCCAGGACGCGCAGGTGCACGACCCCAAGGTGCTCGTGGAGGAGGGCATCGAGGGTCGTGAGATCGAGTGCGCCGTGCTGGGCGGTCGGGGCGACGCGGCGCCCCGGGCGTCAGTACCGGGCGAGATCGTGGTCGACCACGCCGCCCGCGACTTCTACGACTTCGAGGCCAAGTACATCGATGAGGACACGGCGCGCACGGAGATCCCCGCCGACCTCCCGCCAGCCGTCAGCGAGCGAGTGCGCGAGCTCGCGGTGCTGGCGTTCGAGGCGATCGGCGCGGAGGGGATCGCCCGCGTCGATGTCTTCGTCACCCCGGAGGGCGACGTGGTCCTCAACGAGATCAACACGATGCCCGGCTTCACCCCGATCTCGATGTATCCGAAGATGTGGGAGGCCTCCGGACTGGCCTACCCCGATCTGATCGACGAGCTGATCCAGCTCGCCCTGGATCGCAACACCGGCCTGCGGTGAGGGCGGTCAGACAGGTGGGCCGGCCGCAATGGCCCGGGCCAGCAGGTCGCGGGCGACCTCGCCGAGCGACGTACCGCTCAGTGTGCAGGCGAACGGGAAGACCGAGGTCTCGGTGGTGCCGGGGGTGATGGCCGTCTCGAGCACCACGAACGAGCCGTCGGCCGAGACGATGAAGTCGGAGCGGGACACGTCGCGGAGACCGAGGGTGCGGTGGGCCTGGCGGGCCACCTCGCCGAGCCGTTCGATCTGCTCCTCGGACAGGTCCGGGCGGGTGAGCGAGACGAACTCAGCGGTGTAGCGGGCCGAGAAGTCGAACTCGTGACCCTTTTCGTACTCGATGGCGACCGGCTCCAGCGAGCGGAGCCCGCCGTCGGTCTCGAGCACGATCACCGAGACGTCCACCCCGTCGTGGAACCGCTCCACGAGGGCGTCCTCGCAGTAGGCGTAGGTGCCGACCAGCGCCGACGGGAGGGCGGCCAGCCCGTCCACGCCGGCGACACCGAGGGCCGAGCCGCCGCGGGCGGGCTTCACGACCACCCGCGTGCCGAGCCGGTGCATGACGTGCTCCATCAGGGCGGCAGCGCCGATGTCGCGGAAGGTCTGGGCCGAGAGCCCCACCGAGTCGGGGACCGGGATGCCGTCGCGGCGCAGCAGCTCGCGGGCGTTGGCCTTGTCGTAGGCGAGCCGGCAGGCGTGGCTCCGAGAGCCGACGTAGGGCATGCCGATCAGCTCGAGCAGCGTCTGGATCTCGCCGTCCTCGCCGAACTGCCCGTGCAGGGCCGGGAGCGCCGCGACCACCTTGTCGCGCTCGAGGGTGTGCAGCAGGTTGCGGTCGAAGTCGTAGGCGTGCACCTCGACGCCGAGCGCGCCCAGCTCGCGGACCAGGTTGCGACCGCTGGCCAGCGACACGTCGCGCTCGTGGCTCAGGCCGCCCGCGATCACCGCGACCGGGCCTGGGAACTCCTCGGCACTCGACATGGCGGCAAGCCTCGCACACGGTTCGGACGACGAGCGCCCCGCACCTTGGGCTGGTGCGGGGCGCTCGGAACGCTGTGCTGAACGGGTCAGGCGGTCAGATATGGACCACCGGGCAGGTGAGCGTGCGCGTGATGCCGTCGAGGGTCTGCACCTTCGCGACCACGAGCTTGCCGAGCTCGTCAACGTTGCGGGCCTCGGCGCGCACGATCACGTCGTACGGGCCGGTGACGTCCTCGGCCATGGTGACGCCCTTGACCTGGGCGATGGCGGTGGCCACCTCCGCAGCCTTGCCGACGTCGGTCTGGATCAGGATGTAGGCCTGCACCACCATGTGCGGATCTCCCTGCTGGTTCGCGGTGTGGGGGGAACGCGGTCAACCTATCGCGCGGCTGCGGCACGTCATAGACACGGTACGCCGTGCTTCTGCTGAGATGAGCCCATGTCGTTCCCGCCAGAGGCCACGCTCGGCGACCTCGGCGAGTTCGGGCTGATCGCGGAGCTGACGCAGCTGTTCCCCCAGGGCGAGCACGTCCTGGTCGGCCCCGGCGACGACGCCGCGGTGCTCCGGGTGCGCCAGGGCCACGTCGTCGTGTCGACAGACCTGCTCATCGAGGGACAGCACTTCCGCAACGACTGGGTCGAGGCCGTGGACGTAGGACACCGGGCCGCCGCCCAGAACCTCTCCGACATCAACGCCATGGGTGGCCGCGCGCACTCGCTCACGATCGGCCTCGGCGCTCCCGTCGACCTGCCGGCGCGCTGGGCGCTCGACTTCGCGACCGGGTTCGCGGCCGAGTGCGACCTCGTCGGCGCCAGCGTGGTCGGGGGCGACCTGACCCGCTGCGACCAGGTCGTCATCGCCGTCACGGTCATCGGTGCCTGCACCCAGTCGCCCGTGCTCCGCTCCGGCGCGCAGCCCGGCGACGTGCTGGCGCTGGTCGGTCGCCAGGGCTGGTCCGCCGGCGGGCTGGCCGTCCTCACCCGGGGTTTCCGCTCCCCGCGGGTGCTGGTCGAGGCCTACCGCCGCCCCAGCCCGCCGTACGACGCCGGCCCGGCCGCCGCCGAGGCGGGGGCCACGTCGATGATCGACGTCTCCGACGGGCTGGTGGCAGACGCGGGCCACCTCGCCGCCGACTCAGGGGTCGCGATCGACATCCGCACCGACGCGCTGGAGGTGCCCGAGCCGCTGCACGCCGTCGGGGCGGCCACCGGTGCCGACCCGGTCTCGTTCGTCCTGGGCGGCGGCGAGGACCACTCGCTGCTCGCGACCTTCCCTGGCGGCGCGGTCCCCGACGGCTGGACGGTCATCGGCGCGGTGAGCGCCGGGGAGGGCGTGACCGTCGACGGCTCGACGTACGCAGGTGAAGCGGGTTGGAAGCACTTCTGACGGGCTGGCGGCGCGATTGCGCTGCGAGGTGACGTTGCGCCGCGTCTCTCCGACGCCTCGGCCGAGTTTTCGGACGGGCGCTTCGCGCGGAAACAAAAACTCGACCGAGGTGTCGGAACCTCGGTCGAGTTGGGTGCGCGTGTTTAGCGAGTCACCTTCCCGGCCTTGATGCAGCCGGTGCAGACGTTGAGCCGCTTCGGCGTGCCGTTCACCGTCGCGCGGACCCGCTGGATGTTGGGGTCGAAGCGACGCTTGGTGATCTTGCGCGACCACGGCCGGTTGTTGCCGAAGCCGGGCT
>JAWWPK010000401.1:0-4390 GCA_033854925.1 Nocardioidaceae bacterium
GGCGTCAGCCACGGCCGCAGCTGGCCGACCAGCTGGTCGACCGCGTCCCGCTCGTGCTGGGGCAGGGCGGCGTACTCGGGGATCCGCTCGACGCGGAGGTAGATCGGGTTGAAGAACCTGCGCGAGCTCGGCAGGTACGGCGAGGGCTCGATCGGCGGGAGCGGCTCGGCGGCGTGCAGCGGGTTGACCAGGACGTAGTCGGCACCCAGCTCGCTGGCCGACCACACGGCCAGGTCGGTGAGGTCGGTCAGGTCGCCGAGGCCCCAGCTGCCGCCCGACCGGACGCTGTAGAGCTGGGTCGCGAACCCCCACTGGCGCCTGCGGTCGGCCCGCTCGGGGAGGCCGAGCCAGGCCGGCGTGACGATGAGGTGGGCGCTGGCCCCGGTGTCGCCGCTGCGGGCCCGGAGCAGGTGGTAGCCGAGCGGCAGGTCGGTCGGTACGGCGAACGTCGCCTCGCCGATCCGGGCGCCCTCGACCTCACGGGGCTCGACCCAGTGGTCGACCTGCTCGACCCGGCGGTCGCCGCCGTCCTCGAGCTCGACCCACACCTCGACCGGGTCGCCGTCGGTCACGTGCACCGGCACCCAGGCCACCTGGCCCGCGACCGCCACCACGGTCGGCGGCAGCATCCGCAGCCAGGGCTCGTTCTCCTTGTGGGTCCGCGCGCGATCGGGGTCGGAGGTGTCGACGCCCATCGCGGCCAGCACCGCCTCGATCGTCTCGGCGGTGACCTGGACCGGCCGGCCTCGCCAGTCGGCGTACTCGGTCATGACGCCGTAGGCCTGCGCGAGCCCGACGAGCGGGCCGGTCGGAGACGTCACGGAGGCGAGTCTCTCAGGCGCTGTACGGGACTCGCCCACCGCTGGTCGAGCTTGTCGAGACCCCCGCAGCCCGCGCTCGGAGCCGACCCTGCGGACATCTCGACAGGCTCGATGAGCGGTGGCAGGGTCCCAGCCCGGATTGTTCGGAAGAGCCGGTGACAGGAATCGAACCCGCGACATCCTTCTTACAAGGAAGGCGCTCTACCAACTGAGCTACACCGGCATGTACTGCGCCGGACATCGTAGTTGCCGGAGTACGACCAACCCGATTCCGTTTCGTCCCGCAGCTCCCGGGGTAGACCCGACCCGAGGCCGTCAGGCCTCCGACGTTCGGGACCGGAGGACCACAGTGGGCGGCAGCTCGTACTTCACGATGGGTGACTCCCTCAACGGGATGCGCGACGCGGCGATCGAGTCGACGATGCACCTCCTGGGCATCGGCGGCAGCGTCAGCGGCGGGTTCGACGGCGGCAGCCCGCCGGTCAAGGTCTCGCCGCTCGGCGGCCGCTACGAGGGCAGCACCTTCGTCAACGGCGGGCGGGTGACCGACCCGACCGGCCAGTACGCCGCCACCATCCCGATCGGGCCGGAGTGGCCGTTCCACGACCTGCCGTCGATGGTCGAGTACTACAACAACGCGATCAACGAGCTCTTCCAGGACTGGTGGCAGATCCCGCAGGACCGGGACTTCAAGGGACTCGTCGACCAGTGCGGGCAGGGCGCGCAGCTGCTCGCGTCCGACGCCCAGCTCGACCCCGACAAGGGCAGCGCCTCGCCGTTCGGCGCCAACGCCAACCTGAGCCAGATCGCGACCATCCAGATCCAGATCGGACGCTTCGACGGAGCCGCCATGCAGGCGTTCGCGGCCAACTACGCCAACAGGCTGCCGATCGTCGTCGACGGCCAGGACGCCGTCGCCTGCTTCCTGTGGCTGGGGGCCGCCGGCGAGCAGGAGATCTGGAAGCGCGCCATGCAGGGCGTCGCGGACATCGCCGCCCAGGGCAGGACGGCGATGGAGCAGTGCGACGACGGCGGTGGCGACGTGTCCGCGGTGCTGTCCATCGCCGGAGCGCTCGCCTCGGTGGTCGGCCTGGTGCCGGGGCTCGGCACCGGTGTCAGCGTCGGCGTCAAGCTGGCCAGCACCGCGCTGAGCACCGCGTCCAAGTTCGCGCCCAAGGGTTCCGAAACGGTTCCCCTCGGGGCCGGCGACCCGATCGGGGTGCTGAACAACATCCGGAGCGCGCTCACGAAGCTCAGTGACCAGATCGCCAGCGAGGAGAACGAGCTCGCCAAGCACCTCGGCCAGGTGCAGGGCGTCGTGACGTCGCAGTCTGCGTCGTTCGACATCGCCGCCCCGCCGATCTACGACGACACCAGGGCCGGCGACTTCCGGACCGCGGACGACACCAGGGTCCACTTCGGGACGCTCCGCACGATCGCGCGCCAGACCATGCCGCTCATCGCCGGGGAGATCAAGAAGGCCGCCGGCCAGTTCGGCGGATCGTCGTCCTCGGAGCCGTGGTCGCGACCCTCGAGCATCGGGTCCGGCAGTCTCGGTCCCTACTTCGAGTGGGACTCGCTCCGCTCGACGCTGGTCGGGATCCTCGACAACACCTCGCTCGAGATCGAGCGGGCCGCGGACCACCTCGACATCGTCGTGGACGACTTCGAGAAGACCGACGCCCAGATCCACGCCGACCTGGAGGCGCACGCCGCGCGGGTCGACAAGGAGGACGAGGTCCACCTGGCGCCGAGCGGCGCCGGCGGACACCACCCGATCTAGCTCATCCCGCCGTCGAAGGCCAGGATCGAGCCGGTGATCATCCGGGCCGCCGGTGAGGCCAGGTAGACGATCGACTGGCCGATCTCGGCGGGGCTGATCGCCTTGCCGGGCAGCATCATCATCAGCCGGTCCATCACGCGCGGATCCAGGTCGGGCGGGAAGTTCTCCGCCACGTGCTGGACCAGCGGCGTGTCCACGGTCCCCGGGCAGACGGCGTTCACCCGGATGCCTTCCGGCGCCAGCTCCAGAGCCAGGCCACGGGTCAGCTGGGTCAGCCCGCCCTTGGCCGCGGAGTACGCCGCCGAGTAGCCCTGGGGCTTGTTGCCGGCCACCGACGAGACGTTGACGATGTTGCCCTTGGCCGCCCGGATGTGCGGCAGCGCGGCCTGGATCAGGAAGAACGGCCCCCTGAGGTCGACCGCCTGCACCCGGTCGTACTCCGCCTCGCTGATGGTGTCGAACCGGCCGAACTGCACGATGCCGGCCACGTTGGCCAGGACGTCGATGCGCCCGGTCGTCGCACAGGTGGCGATCGCCGCGTCGACGGCCGCCTTGTCCCCGACGTTGCACTCGACGTACGTCACGCCCTCGGGCACAGCCGAGTTGATGTCGAGCCCGTAGACGGTGTCGCCGAGATCGCGGAACAGCTCCGCGGTGGCGTAGCCGATGCCGGAGGCGGCGCCGGTGATGACGATGATGCGTGGCTCAGTCACCGCCGCAGACTAGAACCTGTTCTAGTTCTTCAGCAAGTTCGAGTAATGTTGAGGTATGACTGCTCTCACCATCGGCCACCTCGCCGAGCGCTCCGGCGTCGCGACCTCGGCGATCCGGTTCTACGAGAGCCGCGGCCTCATCGCCTCCGAACGCACGACCGGCAACCAGCGTCGCTACGCGCAGTCGACCCTGCGGCGGGTGGCGTTCATCAAGACCGCCCAGCGGATCGGGCTCACGCTGGAGGAGATCGGCGAGGCGCTCGCGACCCTCCCCGACCGGCGTACGCCGACCAAGTCCGACTGGCACCGGCTCAGCCGGGACTGGCGGCCGCGGCTCGACGACCAGATCCGCCGGATCGAGCTCCTCCGCGACCGGCTGGACAGCTGCATCGGCTGCGGCTGCCTGAGCCTGAAGTCATGCGCGCTGACCAACCCCGGCGACGACCTCGCCGACCGCGGCCCCGGCGCCGTACTCCTCGACCCCGATCGCCGCCCCTGGTGAGGCGGCCTCAGGACTCGCAGCCGCGCGCGATGTCCAGGCCCGAGCCACCATGGCAGTGGTCCTTGCCACGGCCGCCGATCATCGTGTCGGTGCCCGTGCCTCCGTTGAGGGAGTCCCGGCCCGCTCCGCCGTCGACTCGGTCGTTGCCGTCTCCACCGAGGAGGTTGTCGTCGCCGGCCGCGCCGGTGATGCGGTCATCCCCACCCAGCCCGCAGATCACGTCGTCACTCGGCGTGCCCGTGAGCTTGTCCTTTCCCGGCGTGCCGACCACCTGGTTCCTGGTGTCGCCCGCGTGACCCGGACAGGTCGGCGACGCCGGGGCGGGCGGAGCGATAACGGGATCGGGAGCGAAGACGAGTCCCGCAGCCATGTTCACGCTGAGCCCGGTCTTGCCCGAGTCGCACCGTCGCTCGCCGGGGTTCGGAGCCGACCCGTCTGGGTTCGCCGAGTCCGGCAGGTAGTCCCAGGGCCCCGACGCGCTCGGCGGGCTCTGCCCGAACGCAGCCCAGCGAAACGTCGCCAGGCCGCCAGGGACGCTGGCGGTGTCGAAGGTCATCGAGAAGGTCTCGAG
>JAWWPK010000402.1:0-13981 GCA_033854925.1 Nocardioidaceae bacterium
CGACCTCGAGGGCCGGGGCCGTGGGCGAGTCTGTGGGAGCGGTCGCGCCGTTCACCTCAACGCTGGCGCTGGGCTCGCCGTCGGACTTCTTCTCGTCGGCTCCCCCGCACGCCGAGAGGGCGAGACAGCCCACGAGGGTCAGCGGGACGAGCACTGGACGGATCCGCACGACCGGAGAATAGGTCACCCCGCGATGGAGGCCGAAAGCCGCGGGCCGACCGCCCGCAGCGCCACCGTCGCCCAGGTGCGAAATGGTCGCCAGGCCTCGGAGATCGCGGCCAGCTCGGTCTCGTCCGGCTCGTGGTCGAGGCCGTAGAGGGCCTGCACGGTGCGCCGGCTGTGCGGCTCCTGGACGGACAGCACGTCGGTCAGGCCGCAGGCGCGGATCACGACCAGCGCACTGTAGAACGGGCCGATCCCGGGCAGCAGCTGAAGCTCGGCCATTGCCTCCTCGGGAGTCACGGCGGTGAGGTGCTCGACGTCGAGCCGGCCCGCGGTGGCCGCCTCGGCGATGCCGTGCAGCCGAGGCACCGCGGCGTCCGGCAGCCCGTCGACCCGGTCGAGCCGGCCCCACGCGGCCGGCGTCGGCAACGCGTGCACGGTCTGCCCGGCGAGCTCGAACGTCGCGCCGTGCTGCTCGGACAACCGTCGGCGCAAGGCGATGGCCTGGCCACGCTGCCGTCGGGAGCTGAGCACCGACCAGATGGTCGCCTCGTAGGGCGAGTGGAAGTTGGACGGGCGGAACCCGGGCGCCGCCGCGTGCACCCGCGACAGCACCGGGTCCTTCGCGCACACGTCGGCGTACGCCGCGCCGTCGTGGTCGGCCGAGAGGATCCGCGCCACCTGCCGGGTCACCGCATCGAGGTCGGCCGCTCCGTGGACGACGAGGTCCAGCCGGTCACCGGCCTGGCGCACCTCGACTCCGACCTGCTGCTCGAGGTCGGTGTCGACGCAGAAGCCCAGCCTCATCACGCCGTCGAAGGAACGCTCGTCGCGGTGGCCGAAGCCCATCAGCGCGACCTCCTCGAGGGAGTAGGGGCCACGCAGCTCGATCGTCGACGTCCTCATGCCGGTCACCCTGCCGGTGGCCACCGACAGCGGAACCGCGATGGCTAGTCGATGGGCCGCTCGTTGTAGATGCCGGCCTCGACCTGCCCGGTGACCCGCTGGATCGCGGCCATCACCTCGTCGGTCGCGTCCCGGCGGGCCTTGCCGGACGGCACCCCTTCGAAGCGTCCGGTGAAGTCGATCGGCTCGCCGAACTCCACCGTGATCGGCACGACCCGCGGCCGGCTCGAGCCGACGGGCTGGACGTCCTGGGTCCCGGTCAGCCCCACGGGTACGACGGGTACGCCCGCGGTCAGCGCGAGGTGCGCGACGCCGGTTCGGCCGCGGTAGATCCGCCCGTCTCGGGAGCGCGTGCCCTCGGGGTAGATGCCGAACGCCTCGCCGCGGGCGAGCACGTCGAGAGCGATGTCGAGGCTGGCGATCGCGGCCCTGGTGTCGTCACGGTCGACCGGCAGCATCCCGAGCCCCTCGAACCACGCCCGGGAGGCGAGTCCCTTGAGGCCGGTGCCGGTGAAGTAGTCGGACTTGGCGAGGAACACCACCTTGCGCGGCGCCACGCTCGGGATCACCACCGAGTCGACGAAGCTGAGGTGGTTGCTGGCGAGGATCACCCCGCCGGTCCGCGGCACGTGCTCCAGGCCGCGCACCGTCGGCCGCCAGATCACCTTGAGCGCCGGCGGCAGCACGGCGTGCATCACGTCGTAGAGCACATCGAGGAGTCTTGCCGCTACTGCGAGGTAAGGCCGAATCGGCTGTCGCAGGGGTGAGACGGGTGGAGAAAGGCGAAGGGCCCGAACAAGTATGAGTTGTTCGGGCCCTTCTTACACCTCCACCGAAGTGGCTGTGCAAGAGAAGTTCTATTCCTTCCGGAACCGTCTGCGCAAGAGGTTGGGCAAACATTCTTCTGGTTTCACAGGTTCATCCACCGGTGCGGCCGGTTTCTCCACCAGTTGCCCGAAATTATGCACAGCTCCGTACACAGCCTCGGCCGTGATCTGTGGAAAGCGGTGAGCTGTGGAAAACCGGTCACTCGTCCACCGGCGTGAGTGGCGCGGGCGGATCCGGGTCCCAGAACGCCGCCGCCATGTCGACGGCGCCCGAGGGCCGCAGCGGCGTCGCCTCGTCGAGGTAGTGTGGCTGGGCGTTCTCCTCGTGGCTCGGCGGCAGCGACCCGTCGGCGCGCACCACCCGCCACCAGGGCACGGGACCGCCGTGCCGCGACATCACCGCGCCGACCTGACGTGGTCCGCCGCCGACGACGCCCGCGATCGCGCCGTACGACGTGACCCGGCCCCACGGGATCTCCTCGACGACCGACAGCACGAGCTCGACGTACTCCTCGGGGTCCGGAGCGATCACGCTTCGTCCTCCCGCATCGTGACCGCGGTCGCGGCGACGATGCAGACGACCACGGCGCACGCCAGGCCCGCGATCCAGATCCCGGGAGGCTCCGGCTGGCCGTCGACCACGACCGCGACCAGCCAGACCAGCGGAGCGGCGACGGCGACGCTGGCGCCGCGGCGCAGCCAGCGGAGGAGCAGCGCGGTGCCGACCGGGAGCGACGGCGGCCCGTAGGACAGCAGCACCGCCGCGACGTGGGCGGCCAGCAGCAGGAGCGCGGCCGGGATCGCACCGACGGGGACGCCGTCCCAGGCGGCCAGAGCCCACCAGAAGACCACCAGACCCAGACAGGCGGTGCCGAGCGCCGACTCTGGCATCGCAGCGAAGCCGATCGAGAGCACGACGGTGAGCACCACGAACCAGCCGTGCGGGAGGTCCGCGGGCCGGGCGGCCAGCAGGGCCAGGACCGGCGCGACCAGGATCACGGCGCGCAGCAACAGCCGGGCGCGGGACTCACGGACCAGCAGGTTCACCCGGACTTCACCTCCCAACCCGGCAGGGCGCGGGGCACGCTGGCGCGGCGGGCGAGCCGGCGCAGCACGTCGTCGAGGGTGCCTCCGCCGCGCCAGGCGATCACCGGGCAGCCGAGCGCACTGAGGCCGGCGAGCACCTGGTCGCGTTCCAGCCGGCGCATCCGCCACGCGAGCCCGGCGATCTGCGGGTCGACACCGTCGGGCACCCTCGGGCTGGCGCCGGGCGGGAGGGTGTCGACCACGACCACGGGCAGCCCCCGCTGGACGAGGCTGGCGGTCGCCGTGACGATGGCCGCGCCGAGCATCGGGGAGAACACGAAGACGACGCTGCCGCCACTCACCCGCAGCTGGAGCCGGTGCGCGATCCCCTCGGGCAGCTCGCCGGCGCGGATGCCGGCCAGCAGGTCGAACAGCGAGCGCAGGTGCCGGGTGCCGGCGCCGTACCCGAGCAGCCCACCCTCGCCGCCGACGATGCGCAGGCCCACCCGGTCGCCGGCCCGGATGTGGTGCTCGGCGACGGCGGCCGCGGCGCGGACGCTCTGGTCGAGGCTGCTCGCCTCGCCGTCGAGGCCCTCGGAGTGCCCGTGGTCACCGAGTGCATCGACCACGAGGAGCACCCCGCTGTCCTCCTCGGCCGGTGAGGTGGTGACGTGCAGCTCGCGGCTGCGAACCGAGACCCGCCAGCTGATCCGGCGCAGCCGGTCGCCGGGACGGAACGGCCGGATGTCGGCGAACTCGACGCCGGCTCCGAGCCTCGGGGAGCGGTTGACGCCCACCAGGCCGACCGGCCGGGGGGTCTCGGCCCGGGAGTCGAACCGGCGCGTGTGCGGCAGCACGCGCAGCGCGTCGCCGTGCAGGCCGACCGGCCCCCAGCGGTAGCCGGCCCACGGGGTGGTCAGGCAGACCTGCTCCTCGCCGAGCACCCGCTTCCCCCACCGGCGCGGCCCGATCTCGATCGTGGGCAGGTCATCGGCGAGGCCGGCGGCCAGCCCGCTCGGCGGGTGCAGCGCGACGTACGGCGTGGACGCCATCGCGCGCGCCACGTGCTCGATGTCCTCGCCGCCGCGGATCGTGAGCCGCGAGGTGGTCCCCTGGCCCTCGTGCAGCCATCGGTGGTCGAGCTCGGCGTCGAGCACCGGGGTGGAGTCCGGGCGGTGCAGCAGCCCGAAGCCGGCGACCAGGATGAACGGCGCCCCCAGCACCATCACGGCCGGCGCCGAGCCGACCACGGCGGCGACCACGGCCACCGCCCCGACGACGACCGCGCGAGCCAGCGCCGGGGTGGGCCGCCAGCGCCCGGTCACCCGGAACTCACCGGTGCTCGAGCGTTGTCGGGGTCGGGACCTGGACCAGCACGGCGTCGACGATGGAGCGGCCGGTGGTCTGGGTCATCCAGAGCTCGGGGCGGACCGTGACCCGGTGCGTGAGCACGGCACGCGCCACGGCCTTCACGTCCTCGGGGATGATGTAGTCGCGGCCGCGCAGCACCGCGAACGCGCGGGCGGTGAGGACCAGGCCGAGCGAGCCGCGCGGCGAGGCGCCGGTGAGGGTGTCGCGGTGCTCGCGGGTGGCCGCGGCCAGCGCCACGCAGTAGCGGCCGACGCTCTCATCGACCCGAACGGTCTCGACGGCAGCCTGCAGGCCGCGCAACCCGACCGGGTCGGTGACCGGCTGGAGATCGACCTCCTCCTGGCGGCGCTCGACGCGGCGGACGATGACGTCGTACTCCTCGTTTGCGGACGGGTAGCCGAAGCTGACCCGCATCAGGAACCGGTCGAGCTGGGCCTCGGGGAGCGGGTAGGTGCCTTCGTACTCGATCGGGTTGGCGGTCGCGAGGACGTGGAAGGGCTCGGCCAGGGGGAACGTCTCGCCCTCGACGGTGATCTGCCGCTCCTGCATCGCCTCGAGCAGCGCGGACTGGGTCTTGGGCGGAGTGCGGTTGATCTCGTCAGCGAGCAGCAGCCCGGTGAACAGCGGGCCGCGGCGGAACTCGAACTCCGCGGTGCGCTGGTTGTAGAGGAACGAGCCGGTGAGGTCAGAGGGCAGCAGGTCGGGGGTGAACTGGGCCCGCTTGAAGTCCAGCCCGAGCGCCCGTGCGAACGAGCGTGCGGCCAGCGTCTTGCCCAGCCCGGGGTAGTCCTCGAGCAGGACGTGGCCCTTGGCCAGGATCGCGCAGAGCACCAGCCGCAGCGACTCCTGCTTGCCGACGATCGCCTTGCCGACCTCGTCGAGCACCCGGCCCGCGACGGCGGCGGTCTCCTCGATGGTCGGGGCTTCCGGGGTGCCCGGTGTGGAAGTCACAGTTCCTCGATCCTCTTCACGCATCGGTCTATCTGGTCGGGGTCCAGCTTGGTCGGGCTCTCGTTGAGGACCCGGCGCAGCTCGTGGCCCAGCAGCTCCTCGGCGCGCGGGTCGTCGACCGTGAGGTCGTGTCGGGCGCGCAGCGTCTGTTCGGCCAGCTCCTGGAGGCGGTTCCGGAGCGCCCCGTCGACCTCGCGTGCCGAGAGGTGGCTCTCGAGGATGCGGAGGTACGTCGCGGTGCGGGGATCGAGCCGGCCGAGCCCGCCCTCCGGCTCGACGTGGCCGGCCCAGACCGCCGGCTCGACCGGCGACGCGTCGATGAGCAGCGCTGCGGCGCAGACCACGAGCGCGACGACGAGTGCGAGCCGCAGCTCGTCGGCGTCGCCGTGGATCAGCAGCGTGGCGCCCTCGATGGCGCCGAACGCGACGAGGCCTCCCGCCAGCCGCCACCACCAGCGTCGGCGGCCGGTCACCGGAGCACGACCCGGTGGCGCAGGCTGCTGTGGATGACGTCGAGGGCCTCCAGCGCCTGGCGCCGGTGCACGTCGGTCATCGGGTGGTCGGAGAAGCGGGCCTCGCGGTAGAGGTCGGCCAACCGCGCGACCGCGCCCCGGTCGGCGCCGACGAGGTCGAGCATCCCGAGCACGAACTCTGCGGTGGTCTGCCAGGGCCGGCGCTCGACCCCGCCCCGCAACGCCTGCACCTCGAACCGGTGCCAGCACTCGACGATCGCGTTGCGCGGTTCGCCCTCGATGGCGAGCAGGGTGCGCTGCTCCTCGGCGTCCTGGGACATCACCTCGGTGACCTGGGCCGCCGAGTCGAGCACCTCGAAGTCGACATCGTCAGGTCGCCGTCGCCGCCGCCGGCGCCGCGAGCGTGCCTGCCAGAGCTGCCGGAGCCTGTGCAGCAGCCTTCCCAGGAGGAACAGCACGACGCCGATGGTGAGGATCTCCAGCGCGAAGGCGATCGCGCCCAGCCAGCCCGGCGGGCCCCCACGCTTCTGGTGCCGGGCCTCCTGGATCGGGTCCGCGGCATCGGCGGCGGGGCTGCTGCTGCTCGGCGAGTCCTCGGGCTGGATCCGGTCCAGGTGGCCACCGGAGACCACGCGGTCGGGGCCGATAGAGGCCGCCCAGGTGACCAGGACGAGCAGCAGCCCCGCGGCGCCGAGCACGGCGACCACCGCCGACGTACCGGCGCGCGCGGAGGTGGAGGTCACTCCGGGAACGTAACCGCCGGGAACGACCGAAACGATCACGTAGCGGTCACGAAGTGGGCCGCCCGGAAATGACCCGGGCCCCGTCCTGGCGCGCGGACGGGGCCTGGGCGTCCGGTCCGTCAGGGACGGACCGTTGCTCCCTGGTTGTTGGTCAGAGGATGGGGTTGAACGGTTCGGTGCCGTTGACCAGGGTCAGCCCGGCGATCCCGGAGTTGGCCTGCGCGAAGGCCAGCTCCTTGCCGAGGTCGCCGATGTTGTTCGACGCCGGCAGCGGGGCCAGCCCCAGGGTCGACAGGACGCCGATCGCCTTGCCACCGGCCGAGACGAACGCCGAGCCGGAGTCGCCGGGGATGCCCGGGGTCACCGTGTAGAGCGGGTGCGACCAGCCACCGTCGGCGGCGTCGTCACCGAGGCTGATGCCGGTGTGCGGCGAGAGCTCGCTGATGCCGGCCCGCAGGCTGGAGTTGCCGTAGGTCCAGACCCGGTCGCCCGCGGCGGTGCCGTCGGTGTCGATGCCGGTCGGACCACCCCAGAACGGGATCGACGGGTTCACCTTGGAGACGTCACCCGCGGCGACCTTGACCAGGGCCAGGTCGTTGTAGGCGCACGTGTTGGCGTCGGTGGTGCCGAGGTTGTGCATCGTCACCCAGGAGGAGTAGGCGAGCGTGCCGTTGCCGACGACGGTGCCTTCATCGATCAGGCTGCCGCCCTCGTTGAAGGTGACCGGCGTGCCGACCGGCAGCGAGTCCGCCAGGCAGCCGTTGGTGTCGGTGGCCGCGCCGAGGCCGGCGCAGTGCGCGGCGTACCCGACGTAGGTGTTGCCGGCCGCGTCGGTGAAGACGAAGTTGGCCGTGCACTGGGCACCGTCGGTGTACATCATCGTGCCGGGGTGGATCTGGGCGCTGGCCGCCGGGGCCCATTGCGCGGCGGCGGTGGTGTGGGCGCTCGTGCCGGGGCCGGGCACCCAGCGTGCGCCCGCCTGGGCGGGCGCGGTCGCGGCGGCGGCCCCGAGCAGGGCACTTGCCGCGACGACGAGGACGGCTCGACGGAGCAGGGAGTGGGTCATCTTGTTCCTTCGCGCTGTTCAGGCCCCGGGACTCCCCGGGCGGGTTTCACCACTCAACGAGAGGGGGCCCGATCGGGTTACGTTCGAGTAGTCATTTGTGACTAGACGAGCCAGGGAGACCCGGCGTCAGTACCGTGCGGGACATGCCAGAGGGACCGCTGTCCGACCTGCTCGTCCTCGACCTGACCCGCGCGCTGGCCGGACCGCACGCCGCGATGATGCTGGGTGACCTGGGCGCGCGGGTGATCAAGATCGAGCCGCCCTCCGGGGACGACACCCGTGCGTGGGGGCCGCCGTTCGTGGGGCCGGAGGACGCCCGCGAGTCGACGTACTTCCTCTCGGCCAACCGCAACAAGGAGTCGCTGGTCCTCGACCTCAAGGACCCCTCCGACAGCGACGTGCTGGCGAAGCTGGTCGAGCGCGCAGACGTGCTGATGGAGAACTACCGGGTCGGCGTCCTGGACCGGCTCGGCTTCCCGGTCTCGCGGCTGCACGAGCTGAACCCGGGCCTGGTCGTCTTGTCGATCACCGGGTTCGGTCACGACGGGCCGGAGGCGACGCGGGCCGGCTACGACCAGATCGCCCAGGGCGAGGGCGGGCTGATGTCGATCACCGGCACCGGCGTGCCGACCAAGGTGGGCGTCCCGATCGCGGACCTGATCGCCGGGATGAACGGTGCGTTCGGTGTGGTCGCCGCGCTGCACGAGCGCGCCGAGACCGGCCGCGGCCGCGTCGTGCGTACGTCGCTGCTCGCGGGCATGGTGGGCGTGCACGCGTTCCAGGGCACCAAGTGGACGGTGGCCGGCGAGGTGCCCGGCCTCTCCGGCGACCACCACCCGTCCATCGCGCCGTACGGCATGTTCGCGACCGGCACGGCGCCGATCCAGATCGCCTGCGGCTCGGAGGGCCTGTGGCGCGCCCTGTGCTCCGCGCTCTCCTGGGACCCCGCTGAGTCAGGCTTCGCCACCAACCCGGAGCGGGTGGCGAACCGCGACGCGTTGATCACCAAGCTGGAGTCGCAGTTCGCACCCGACGGCGCCGAGCACTGGCTCGCCCTGCTCGCCGAGGCGGGAGTGCCGGCCGGCAAGGTGCGCGCGATGGACGACGTCTACGCGTGGGAGCAGACCCTGTCGCAGGGACTGCTGCTCTCGGTCGACCACTCGACGCTCGGCTCGATCTCGCTACCCGGCTCGCCGCTGCGGTTCGACGACAACTCGTTCTCCGGCGGCCGCTCCTCGCACGAGGCTCCACCCACCCTCGGCCAGCACAACGAGTCGATCCGGGAGTGGCTGGACGATTCGTCTGCGACGTGACCGGTTGTTCGCCGCTCGGCCACGCAGACGAATCGACGGCTAACCCAGGTCGACGATCGCGGCGACGGGTCCGCCGCCGTCCGGACCCTGGTGGGCCGCCGAGACCGAGACGAACACCGCCGGGTCGCCGGTGACGGCCGCGGTGACGCCGCCGACGGCCGCCTTGATCTGGCGGTGCCAGTGCACGTCGGAGTCGTCGAGCATCGCGTTGCGGCGGCCGCGCACCTCGCCGTCGCCGGAGGCCTCGCACTTGAGGAAGACGTTGACCAGCTTCCCGTTCAGGTCGCTGGTGTGCGGACGCTCGGGGAGCTCGAGGCCGGCGGCGCGGATGGCGTTCCAGATGCCGTCCTGGTCGAGGGCGTCGTTCATCACCGAGTGGCCGATGCGGTAGCGGCCGCCGACGCCGGTGGCGTTGCCGACGACGACCACCTGGGCCTGGTCGAGCTCGACGCCCGACGAGCAGGAGGCGACGCTCGAGTAGAGCGCGCGGTTGTGCATCACGTCGTCATCGGTCGGCATCTCGATCTCGCCGAGCGCGACAGCGATGCCGAGCGCCGTGCAGCCGTTGGAGAGGTCCATCGACTGATGCGTCTCCTCGGTCCACACGGTCTTCCCGCGCGACTTGGCGTCCCGGATCGTGTGGATGGTGAGCAGCGGAGTCTTGGTCTGCACGTAGTGCACGTCAGCCGGGTCGGTGATGCCGGCCCGCTCCATCGCCACCTTCACGGCGTCGGCGACCTTGGTGATCATCGGCGTCCGGCCGATGTCCTCTGGCAGCAGCTGCTCGCTCATGGCGAAGCCGACGGTCAGCCGCGGCTCGTCGGAGGGCACCACCTCCTCGGGCGGCACGGTGGCGAAGATGGTGGCGTGAGGGCTGATCACGCCGTCGGTGCCACCGGACCACACGATCGGGACCTGCTTCACCGCGTCTGCCGCGGCACCCTTGGCGACCAGCACCTCACGAAACGCGCGGTCGGCGATGATCCGCGTGTAGTCGTTGACGCCGCCGTTGCCCTCGGTCTTGCCGATGATCGCGATCACGCGGTCGGCGTGCAGGACACCGTCGTCGATGAGCTTGGCGAGCTCGCTCGCGTCGGCGACGGAGTGGATCGGGACCTTGCGTACTTCGATGGCGTCGGGCATGGGGTCACTCTCTCTCATCAAGTGCCGGGGTCTCGAGACGGGCGCAGAACGCCCTCCTCAACCACCGGCAGGAACGACGACAGTTCCGCCGTCGCCCCGGATCGCCGCGGTGAGGTGGTCGAGGTCGGTGATCACGGCCCGCCGCCCGCCCTGCTCGACGAACCGGCAGACCGCATCGACCTTCGGCCCCATCGAGCCGCTGGCGAAGTGGCCCTCGGCGGCGTACGACCGCATCTCCTCGACGGTGACGGTCCCGACGTCGGCGGCCTGCGGGGTGCCGTAGTGCAGCACGGCGTGCGGGACGTCGGTCGCGATGACGAGTACGTCGGCCGCCACCGTGCGCGCCAGCAGCGCGGCGCCCAGGTCCTTGTCGATGACGGCTTCGACGCCACGCAGGGAGTGGTCGGCCTCGCGCACCACGGGGATGCCTCCGCCCCCGTTGGCGACCACGACGAAGCCCGCCTCCACCAGCGCCTGCACCGCGGGCGCATCGAGGATCTCGCGCGGCTCGGGAGAGGCCACGACTCGCCGCCAGCCCTTCTCGCCGCGGTCCTCCCACGTCTCGCCGTGGTCGACGAGCAGGGCCGCCTCCTCGGCCGGCAGGAACCGGCCGATCGGCTTGGTCGGCCTGGTGAACCCTGGGTCGTCGGCGTCGACCAGCGTCCGCGTCACCAGCGCCGCGGTGCGCCCGGTGCCGCCGCGCGCATCGAGCGCGGCCTCGAGGGCGTTCATCAGCACGAACCCGAGCGTCGCCTGGGTCTGGGCGCCGCACCAGTCCAGCGGCACCGGGGGCACGACCGCCGCGGCGAGCTCGTTCTTGACCAACAGGTTGCCGACCTGCGGCCCGTTGCCGTGGGTGATCACCACCTCCACGTCCTGGGCGAGCAGGTCCGCCACCGCCGCCATGGCCACCTGGGCCGCCGCGATCTGGTCCTCCACCCGAGCCCGGCCGTCGGCACTCGTCATCGCGTTGCCACCCAGTGCCAGCAGGACCCTCATGACCCGAAACCTAGCGGGGGGATCGGTCCACCGTAGGACCGCCCGCCGGCGTCGACCGCCAGGCGATGTTGCCCCTGCGACGCTGGAGCTCGAGGTGCAGCGCGCGCACGTCGGCCGCGAGCTCGGGCGCCGGGCCGTCGACCGGTACGCCGGGCGCCACCTCCTGCACGGACAACGCACGCACCGGCCCGGGCGGCACGCCCCAGGCGGTCAGCCACTCGACCAGCTGCACCGTGGAGACGGCGTAGACGATCCGGCCGAGGCCCATCCAGGCGTGGGCCGCCGAGCACATCGGGCAGTGCTCGCCGGACGTGTAGACGGTGGCGCCGGCACGTTCCTCGGCGGTGAGGTGGCTCGCCGACCACTTGGCGATCTCGAACTCCGGGTGCCTGGTCTCGTCGCCGTCCTTGACCCGGTTGCGGTCCTCGAAGCGCACCACTCCCGCGGCGTCGACCAGGACGGACCCGAACGGCTCGTCCCCGTCCGCCAGCGCCTCGCGGGCCAGCTCGACACAGCGCCGCAGGTGCGAGAGGTCAGTCTCGTCGAGGCTCACTGGTCGAACCGGCGCTGCAGCTCGGCGTAGCTGATCGCACCGTCGAGGAACCCAAGGGTGCCGGACTCCAGCAGCTCGCGCCCGGCCCGCTCGAGGAAGCTGTACGCCGCCCGGGTCAGGCTGCCGCCCAGGCTGACCCGCTTCACGCCCAGGGAGAAGAGCGTCGGCGCATCGGTCAGGCTCGCGAGGCCCGCCACGATGTTGAGCGGGGCTGGGACCGCCTCAGCGAGCCGACGGACGTCGTCCTCCTCGACGACCCCGGGCACGAACACGCAGTCGGCGCCGGCCTCGACGTAGCGGACCGCTCGCTCGACGGTCTCCTCGAACACGTCGCCCGTCGCGCCCCCGAACCAGGTGTCGGTCCGCGCGTTGAGCACGAAAGTGCCCGCGGGCGCTGCGGCGCGCGCGGCGGTGATCCGGTCCACCGCCTCGTCGATGCCGAACAGCACGCCGCCGACCTGGTCCTCGAGGTTGCCGCCCACCGCGCCGACCTCGACAGCACGACGGACGGTGGTGGCCACGTCGGCATAGCCGGACTCGAGGTCGGCGGTGACGGGGACGCCGACCGCGGCCACGATCCGACCCACGTGCTCGAGCATGATGTCGAGGTCCAGCGAGCCGCCGTCCGGCACTCCCAGCGACCAGGCGATGCCGGCGCTGGTCGTGGCGATCGCCGGGAAGCCGACCTGCTCGAGGATCCGGGCCGAACCGGCGTCCCAGGCATTGGGCAGCACGAAGCCGGGGCCGTGGTGGAGGGCCAGGAAGTCCGAGGCGGCGGTCACGGTCTCACCGTACGACCGGCCGCAGAAAGGAGCGTCAGGCCACCAGGTCCTCCACGAACACGACCGCGGACTCCGCGATCCGCGCCCGCTCGGGGTACGGCGCCGCGGCGTACACCCCCTCCAGCACGATCCACACCCGCTCCGCCAGCGCTGCGGGGTCGTCGAGCCCCAGCGCAGCGGTCTCGCGCTCGATCCGCGTGCGCAGGTCGCGCACCTGGGCGAGAGCGAAGCGTCCGGGGGGCTGCTTGGTGTCGCGGGTCTCGCGAAGGTAGTTGCGGAACGGGCAGCCCCGGTAGGAACGGTGCGACACGAGCCCGGCCACGTGCCGGGCCAGCGCCACCAGCGCTTCGTCCGGCTCCAGGTCGGCGGTCGCCTCATCCAGCTGCGTGCCGAGCCGCTCGGCGAAGTCCCGGAGGTAGGCGAGCACGAGCTCGTCCTTGCCGGGGAAGTGCCGATAGAGCACGTTCTTGCCGGTCCCGGCTGCCTCCACCAGCTCGCTCATGCCGACGTCGTTGATCCCGCGCTCGTAGAACAGCCGGTGAGCCGCGCGCAGGATGCGGTCCCGGGCGGTGGGGTCGGCAGGGCGAGGCACCTGATCATTGTATCGGACCGATTGGTCCGAAAAAGTCTCCGGATCGGGAATGATCCGGTGTCCCACCGGGCTGCACTCTCGTAACGGACCGATCGGTCCGCAACGTGGAGAGGAACCTGATATGGACGTGAAGGGCAGCACCGCACTGGTCACGGGCGCCAACCGAGGCCTCGGCAGGGCGATCGTCGAGGAGCTCCTCCGTCGGGGCGCCGCCAAGGTGTACGCCGCCGCGCGCGACCCGCACACCGTCGTCGCGCACGACCCGCGCATCGTGCCCATCCGGCTAGACGTGACCGACCATGAGTCCGTCTACGCAGCGGCGGCGACTGCCCGCGATGTCGACCTGCTGGTCAACAACGCCGGCATCGGCTCCGGGGGCTCGGTCTTCGGCCCCGACGGCGTGGAGTCGCTGCGCCGCCAGCTCGAGACCAACACCCTCGGCCCGCTCGAGGTCACCCGGGCCTTCGCGCCGGTGCTCGAGAGCAACGGTGGCGGTGCACTGGTGAACGTCCTGTCGGTCCTCTCGTGGGTCACCATGCCCAGCACGTCGGCGTACTCCGCGTCGAAGGCGGCCACCTGGTCGATCACGAACGCCGCCCGCGGCGAGCTGCGTGCGCAGGGCACCCAGGTCGTCGGTGTGCACGTCGGCTACCTCGAGACGGACATGGCGGCGCACATCGACGGACCCAAGACGGACCCGGGCGACCTCACCCGGCAGGTGCTCGACGCGCTCGAGGCCGGCGAGGACGAGGTGCTCGGCGACGACCTCAGCCGCGGCGTGAAGGCCGGGCTGTCCGGCGCGGTTGCGGGGCTGAGCGCCTAGAGGACATCGACGTCCGCGTGGTCGGCGCCGCCGGAGAGGCAGGCGTAGCCGGGACCGCGGTCGAAGAAGACGTCCGTCGGCGCGGGGCGGCGGGCCCGTTCGCCCGTCGTCGCCGCGTCGTCGTACGACAGCGAGTCGCCGTCCAGCGACCCGGTGAGCACCACGCCGTAGTCGGTGAGCGCGGCGCCGGGCGAGACCTTGCGCCACACCACGTCGCGGACGACGAGGGCCGGGTCGCGCTCGAGGGGGTT
>JAWWPK010000403.1:0-2813 GCA_033854925.1 Nocardioidaceae bacterium
TGCTCGAGATCGGTCCTGGTCCAGGACGTACGACGGACTTGCTCCGCGAGCAGGCTGCTCGCGTCACGGCTCTCGAACTCGACGAGGCGCTCGCGCGGGACCTTGCGGCGCGACTGGCGGGCAGCAACGTCGAGGTCGTTCACGGCGATGGGACGGACACGGGTCTGGATGCGGATCGCTTCTCGTCGGTGACGTGCTTCCACGTGTTCCATCACATCCCGACGGTCGAGCAGCAGGACCGGTTGCTGGCCGAGGTCTGCCGCGTCCTGCGGCCAGGCCGCAGCTTCCTCCTGGCAGATGCGCTGGACATCGCCGACATCCGTGACAGGCACGAGCTGGAGGGCGAGATCTTCGTGCCGCTCGATCCGGCGTCGTTGAGCGATCGACTGCGGGGTGCCGGCTTTGCCGACGCCGTCGTGGAGGCGGGGAGCTATCAGCTCTTCTGTCGCGCCCGTAAGCCGGCGTGACGGTGGACTAGGTGCCCACCTTGGGGACGACGGCCTTGGCTGCCTTGAGCTGGCGGTCGACGTCGCCGACGTCGAAGTACTCCCGCCAGGACTTGATCCTGCCGGACTCGTCGAGGTCGTAGACCGCCATCAGGTAGTGGTCGACCTTGACCTCGCCGGCGACGAACGTGTCGTGCCGCTCGGTGATCACCTGCGTGTCGCTGGAGGTGATGCTGACGAGCCCGCACTTCATCTTGTTGCAGAACCGCAGCTGGCGCTCGATGTCCTTGCCGATGGCCTCGCGGCCCTTCAGCGTGGGGCCGCCCGGCACCCAGAGCTGCCACTCCGCGTCCTCGGCGAACGCCGCCAGGATCGTGTCGCTGTCGGGGTCGCTCTCGCCGTCGCCCCATGCGTCCAGGAAGCTCCGGATGAAGTCCTCCTGGACGGTCCCCATCAGGGCACCAGGACCAGTTTGCCGAACACGTCGCCGGTGGCCATCTTCTCGAAGGCACGGGCCGCCTCGGCCAGCGGGATCACCTCGTCGATCACCGGCCGCACGCCGGTGGCCACCAGGAAGCTGATCAGCTGCTGCAGCTCGCTCTTGCTGCCCATCGTCGAGCCGACGACGCGCAGCTGCAGGAAGAACACGCGGTTGAGGTCGGCGGACGGGTCCGGCCCGCTCGTGGCACCGGAGACGACGATCGTGCCGCCCGGTCGCAGGCTGCGCAGCGAGTGGCTCCACGTCGCCTTGCCCACGGTCTCGATCACGGCGTCGACCTTGCGCGGCAGCTTGCCGCCCGACTCGAAGACGGCGTGCGCACCGAGGTCCAGCGCCCGCTTGCCTTTGGCCTCGTCGCGGCTGGTTGCCCAGACCGTGAGGCCGGCGGCGCGCCCGAGGGCGATGGCCGCCGTGGCGACGCCGCCGCCGGCACCCTGGATCAGCACGGTGTTGCCCGGCTTGAGACCGGCCTGCGTGAAGAGCATGCGGTAGGCGGTCAGCCAGGCTGTAGGAAGGCAGGCCGCCTCCTCGAAGGAGAGCTCGGCCGGCTTGGGGACCAGGTTGCGCCGGGGGACGACGACCTGCTCGGCCAGCGTGCCCTGATGCACCTCGCTCAGGATGCTGCGCTTCGGGTCGAGCGTCTCGTCACCGTCCCAGCTCGGGTCGCCGACCAGGCCGTGAACGACGACCTCCTGGCCGTCGTCGGTGACCCCTGCGGCGTCGCAGCCCAGGACCATCGGCAGCCGGTCGGCGGGGAGCCCGACGCCCCGCAGCGACCACAGGTCGTGGTGGTTGAGCGACGCAGCCTTGACGGTCACCTTGACCCAGCCGTCGGGTACTTCGGGGTCGGGTCGCTCGCTGACGTCGAGGCCCTTGAGCGGCTCTTCCGACGACTGGGACACGCAGGTGGCTGCTAGCACCCGGCAACCATACCGCTATATGTTTGCCCTCTGTCGGGTGCCCTGAGGAGCGAGCATGCGCGTGGTCGTCGATGCCCAGCTGTGCGAGACGAACTCCATCTGCATGGGCCTGGCCCCGGACGTGTTCGAGGTCGGTGAGGACGACACGGTCACGGTGCTGCTGGAGAACCCGCCGGAGTCCCTGCGCAAGGACGTCGAGAACGCCGTCCGTCTCTGCCCCCGGAGCGCCATCACCCTGCTGGACGGCTAGCTGCCGAAGCCGGTGGCGGTGCTGACATCGCGCCAGGCGTCGACGTCGCGCGCGACGGAACGCAGCTTGTTGTCGACGACGGCGACAGCGTCGGGACCGAGCACCAGGCGCAGCGGTGGCCGTGGCGCGTCGAGGGCAGCGAGCACGGCGCGCGCCGCCGCCGCCGGGTCGCCGTCCTCGGTGCCGCTCACAGTCTCCGGCCAGCTCCGGGTGGCGACGACCTCGGAGTAGTCGGGCAGCCGGTTCACCGACTGGACCAGGCTGCGGCCGGACCAGTCGGTGCGGAACTGTCCCGGCTCCACGATGAGGACCCCGATGCCGAACCCGGCGACCTCCCGGCGCAGTGCCTCCGACAACCCCTCCAGCGCGAACTTCGACGCGCTGTAGAGGCCGTTGCCCGCCCATCCGATGATGCCGGCGACGGACGAGACCGAGACGTACCAGCCGCTTCCGCGCGACCGCAGGTGGGGGAGCGTCGCCTGGATCACGTGCAGGGGACCGAAGAAGTTGGTGTCCATCTGCCGGCGGGCCTCGTCGTCGGAGATCTCCTCGACGGCTCCGACCAGCCCGTAGCCGGCGTTGTTGACGACCACGTCGAGGTGCCCTGCCTTCAACAGCGCCTCGTCGACGGCGGCTTGGACCGCGACCGCACCGGAGGTGACGTCGAGCAGCACGCCGAGAGCCCGGCCGGGGGCGAG
>JAWWPK010000404.1:0-9565 GCA_033854925.1 Nocardioidaceae bacterium
GCCAAGCGGGTGATCGTGCTGATGGAGCACGTCGCCCGTGATGGGTCATACAAGATTGTCAACGAGTGCTCGCTGCCCTACACCGGCCGTGGCGTGGTGCAGCGGATCATCACCGACCTGTGTGTCATCGACGTCACCCCCGACGGGCTCGCGCTGGTCGAGCTCGCACCCGGCGTCACCGAGGACGAGGTGCGCGAGAAGACCGAACCGGACGTGATCGCGCACCGATAGCGGTCGACCAGCGCCGCTCGGCGTCACGCGAGCAGCTCGTCAGCCTGGGCGCGAAGGATCGCAGCGGCCGCACGGTGGCCCAGGATCGAGGGTGGGCCGACAGTCCAGTAGGGGACTGCCGCTGCCTCCGTGGCTGCGCGATCCTCCTCCTCCCGCGCGAGCCGAAGAAGTGCGCGACGCAGGGCCACGTCCGTTGGCAAGCTGTTGTCTGGGAGAGCCATGACTGCCTCCACTCCGTTGCAGGTGTTGTGCCTGCTTCCATGCAACGCCCTGTCCCACCCACGCGGCTGTCCGGAGACCGGGACAGTTCACAGCCAGGCCCGAGGCGGTGCGCGACCTCCCGGGCACAGGCCAGCGCAGGGCGGTGGGGTGGGTGCCGCGACGGGCTCAACCCCGAGCGCCGTACCGTCGAGGCGTGAGGCGGACGAGGTCGTTGGCGGTGCTCATGCTGCTTGGCGCCCTGGCCGGTTGTGGCGGCGGCGACGATCCCGGCGGTACGCCGCAGGCCGAGTCTCCCGCTTCGTCGGCCAGCCCGTCCCCCAGCTCGTCCACCAGCTCGTCCACCAGCCCGTCCAGCACAGCCGCCGATGACCTGAAGGCGCTGTTCCGCGCGGCGCTCAAGCCGCTGGTGGACCAGCCGGTGATCGACTTCAAGCACGATGTGTTCTCTGGGCAGGCGCTGGCCATCGAGACGAAGGGCCGGGCGTTCCAGCACGTCGGTTGGCAGTCGAGGACGATCTCGCCGAAGGAGCTCGGCAGCCCCGAGGCCCCCGAGGGCGACGCGATCAAGGGCTCGATGGACGTGCGCGCGGTCGACGCCGACCTCTACATGCAGCTGTCCACCTGGCAGGAGCCCCTGGCCGGCTGCTGGCTGCGCACCGGCCGGGGCCAGGTGCCCGGCGGCCAGCTCGCGATGACGCCCGGGGTGCCCGGCTACATCACCCTCCTCGGTGCGCTCCGGCCGGACGCGGTCGCGGCCCAGGACGGCGACAAGGTGGTCATCGCCGCCAACGTGCCGCTGCGGGTCGGGCTGCAGCTCCTGACCACGGGGGCGCTCGGCCTCGTGCAGCTCGAGGCGAGCCAGCTCGACGGCGCGTCGGTCCCCGTCGGCGTCAAGATCACCGACGGCGTGCTCACCGACGTCGAGCTCCAGGGCACCGATCTGGTGAGTGCCGTGCGCGCGGCCGGTGGCCAGGTGCCCCCGGACGCGGAGGCCACGCTGGGACAGCTACGGATCTCGCTGACCTACCGGCCGGGCTCGTCCGACGCCCCGCAGGTGACCGCTCCCGCCGCCGACCTGGTGATGACCAACGCCGACGCGCAGGCGAACCGCGGCTGCTGACCGGCGGCCGCGGTCAGAAGCGCTGCATGGCCGTGATCAGCGCGAGCACGGTCAGCCACACCCCGCTGAGAGCGAGCCCAGCGATCGTGATGTACCTGTCCACCGCGTCTCCTGATCGACGTCCAAGATCGTCCGTGCAGGGCAGACCCTACTTGAAGAAGTCTTCAAGTCGTCAAATCTTCTGTGGCTGGGCTAGCCGACGTCAGCAGGTCGTAGGTCACCCACGGCTGGGCAGTCGCCACCCGGTCGTAGAGCCGACGGGCGACCTGGTTGTCGGCACCGGTGATCCAGGTGACCACGCCCCAGCCGCGCTCCCCGGCGAGGGAGCGCAGGTGCTCGAGGATCGCCTCGCCCGCCCCCGTGCCGCGCCGGGTGGGGTCGACGAACAGGTCGTCGAGGAACCCGCCCCAGTCGCCCTCGAGCGGTCGGGCGAACGCGCGGACGTGCGCCAGGCCGACCACCTCGCCGTCCAGCTCGGCCACGAAGCACTCGAGCTCGTCGAGCTCGGTGATCCGCCGCCACAGGTGGTCGAGGTCCGGGGCGGGCACCTCGTAGAACGCGGCGTACCCCCGGTAGAGCTCGGCCCACCGCTCCCGGTCCGGCTCCGCCACCGGGCGTACGACGAGTGCCACGCCTTTCAGAGCACCTGCGAGCCGTACATCTCGCCGAGCGGGTCCGCGATCAGCTCGATCCGGGCGCCGTCGGGGTCCAGGAAGTACATCGAGACCTCGCTGTGCACCTCGAACTGGACGCCGGCGTCGGTGAGCCGCTGGCGCAGCTCCTCCCAGCGCGTGGGCTCGACCGAGATCGCCATGTGGTGCAGGCCGCCGAGCACCTCGGCGGAGGGGCCGACGGCGAGGCCGGGGAAGTCGAAGAACGCGAGCAGGTTGCCGTTGCCGATGTCGAAGAAGAAGTGCGAGGAGCCGGCGTAGTCGCGGTTCTCGATCAGCTCGCTCAGCGGGAAGCCGAGCACGTCCTGGTAGAAGCGCACCGTCCGCTCCACGTCGCTGCTGATCAGCGCGGTGTGGTGCAGCCCACGCGCGGTGGACGCCGGTCGCTCGCCGGGAGGCTTGAGGTACGCCGTCCGGATCCGCTCCCGCTCCGCCTCGATCGCCGTCAGGCTCTGTTCGCTGCTGGCCTCGCTCATGACGTCAGCCTCCCACGGACGGTGACGCGGATGACACCGACAAGAACTAGAACACGTTGCAGTTCTGGGTCATACTCGACGGACCAGGACCCGGGAGGAAGCGTGTACGACTTCCGCACGCAGGGCATCGGCCACGACACCGAGGGCCGCCCCGACCTCGCGCCGCCGTCATGGCTGCTCACCGCCGGCGAGGCGGTCCGGTTCCCCTCGGAGTACGCCGCCTCGTGGCTG
The DNA here is from genome assembly GCA_033854925.1 of Nocardioidaceae bacterium. Taxonomy (GTDB): domain Bacteria; phylum Actinomycetota; class Actinomycetes; order Propionibacteriales; family Nocardioidaceae; genus Nocardioides. Next base: position 2,952 of record JAWWPK010000404.1, read on the forward strand.
CTCGACCGGTTGCCCACCAAGGACCTGGGGCACGGCCGGCCGGTCCTCGTGCTGCCCGGCTTCGGCGCCACCGACCGGGCCACCGGCCGGCTCCGCGCCCATCTCGACCAGCGCGGTTGGACGACGTACGCCTGGCTCGTCGGGCCCAACCACGGGCTCACGGACGCCGTGCTCGACGGGGTGCTGGCCCGCTTCGACCAGGTTCACGCGGTGGAGAGAGAGCCGATCGACCTGGTCGGCTGGAGCTTCGGCGGCCTGCTGGCGCGCTGGGTCGCGCACCAGCGGCCGGCCCAGGTCCGGAGCGTCGTCACGATGGGCTCGCCGTGGCGGGCCGAGGGGGAGCGGACCCGCACCACGCCGCTCTTCGAGCGTGCGCGGCGCACCCACGGCCTCTCCGAGCGCGCCGGGCAGGTGGTCGACGAGCTGCGCGGCCCGCTGCCGGTGCCGACCACCGCGATCTGGTCCAGGACCGACGGCGTCGTCGGCTGGCGCGGCTGCCTGGTCGAGGAGTCCGAGACCGCGCGCAACGTCTCGGTGCCCAGCAGCCATCTCGGCATGGCGTCCAACCCGTTCGCACTGGCGGCGCTCACGAAGGCACTTGCCTCATGACCAAGGACCTCGAGCAGACCCTCCGCGAGACCGACCTCGACCTGCGTGACCCGACGCTGGTCGCCAAGGTGCTGCCGTTCCTGCGGCTGGTGATGAAGCGCTGGTTCCGGAGCGAGGTCCGCGACATCGAGCGAGTGCCTGCCGAGGGTGGGGTGCTGATCGTCAGCAACCACTCGGGTGGGCTGATGCCGATGGACGTGCCGATCATCGCGGTCGCGTTCCACGACGAGTTCGGCGCCGAGCGGCCGCTCTACACGCTGGCCCACGACCTGCTGTTCACCGGCTCGATCGAGACCACGATGCGACGCGCCGGCTTCGTCGAGGCAACGCGCGAGAACGCCGCCGCGGTGCTCGAACGCGGCGCCGTCACGATCGTCTTCCCCGGCGGGGACTACGACAGCTTCCGGCCGACCCTGCAGCAGAACGTGATCGACTTCGCCGGCCGCACCGGCTACGTCCGCACCGCGCTCGCCGCCGGCGTACCGATCGTCCCCGTGGTCAGCATCGGCGGCCAGGAACAGCAGCTGTTCCTCTGGCGCGGGGAGCTGCTCGCCAAGTGGCTGCGGCTCGAGCGGTTCATGCGCACCGACTACATGCCGGTCGGGCTGGGGTTCCCGTTCGGGCTGACCTTCGCGTTCCCGCCGAACCTGCCGCTGCCCACCAAGATCGTCACCCAGGTGCTCGACCCGATCGACCTGGTCGCCGAGTTCGGCGAGGAGCCGGACGTCGCGCAGGTCGACGAGGAGGTCAGGCGCCGGATGCAGGTCGCCCTCGACGAGCTGGCGGCGCAGCGCCGGTTCCCGGTCCTGGGCTAGAGATGGAGCGGATGGAAGGCGTCGACGCCGGCTACCTCTACCTGGAAACACCGTCGATGCACATGCACACGGTCAAGGTCGCCATCCTCGAGCGGCCCGGAGGCTTCGACATCGACGACTTCAGCGAGCAGGTCCTGGCCCGCCTGGACCGGCTGCCCCCGTTCGGTCGCCGAGTCGTGAACGTCCCGCTCCGCCTCAACCACCCGGTCTGGGTGGCCGACCGGCCGCTCGACCTGAGCCGGCACATCGTTCACCAGGCGCTGCCGAACCCGGGCGGGATGAAGGAGCTGGAGGACCTGGTCGGCCGGATCATCAGCGTCCCGCTCGACCGCAACATCCCGCTCTGGGAGCTGCACCTGGTCGAGGGGCTCGAAGGCGGCCGGGTCGCGGTGGTCGCGAAGCTGCACCACGCGCTGGCCGACGGGAACGCCGCCAACAACCTGCTCGCCAACGTCACCGGCCCGAGCGGCCCCGCCGGACCTCCGCACGCGCTCGAGCCGACGCCGACCCGCGCTCGACTCGTCACCGACGCGGTCAAGGACTTCGTCCGGCAGCTCTTCTCGCTGCCCGCGCTGCTCCGTCGTACGGCGACCAACGTGACGGCCCTGGTGAAGATCCGCCGCGGCTCCGACGTGACCCCGCCGCGGCCGCTCCTCGACGTGCCGCGCACGTCGTTCAACGCTGCCCTCGGCCCGCGCCGCAACTTCGCCACCTGCACGCTCTCCCTCGACGAGCTCAAGGCGGTGAAGACGACCCACGGCGTCACGCTCAACGACGTCGTCCTCGGCGTGGTCGGTGGTGCGCTGCGGCGCTGGATGGACGAGCGCGGTGAGCACCCGAGCGCGTCGCTGACGGCGGGCGTCCCGGTCGGCACCGACCCGCCGGGCGCGCCCCTGCGACTGCAGGGCAACCGGGTCTCGACGCTCTTCACCACCCTGGCCACCGACATCGACGACCCGCACCAGCGGCTCGCCGAGATCCACCGCATCACCGATGCCTCCAAGCTCGTGCAGCAGACGCTCGGGCCGGACATGCTCATCGACTGGGTGCAGTTCACGCCGCCGGCTCCGTTCGCCGCGGGGATGCGGCTCTACTCGCGGGCCCGGGCCGCCTCATGGCATCCGGCGCCGTTCAACGTGGTGGTCTCCAACGTGGCCGGCCCGCGCGAGGAGCTGATGCTGGGGGACTCGCGGCTGGTGGACCTGTTCAGCGTCGGACCGATCCTCGAGGGGATCGGGCTCAACGTGACCGTCTGGTCCTACCAGGACCGGGTCAATGTCACGGTTATCAGCTGCCCCGACCTTGTCCACGACCTGAACCCCCTGCTCGCGCAGTTCGAGCCTGCCTTGAAAGACTTGGCGTGATGAGACTCCCTCCCCTGAAGGTGCACCGCCTGGCCTGGCGCGGCACCCGTGCCGCCTTGCGCGGCACCCACCGGCTGGGCACGGCGGGCTCCCGCCGCGCAGCGGCCGTCCTGGTGCGGCGCGCCGTGCGGCTGCCGGCGGTCGAGGCCGGCCCCGAGGGCCGGATGGTCGAGCTGAGGGACGGACGCACCTTCATCCTCGACGTACCCGGCCCTCATCCCGACGCGCCGACCATCGTGCTGCTGCACGCGCTGGGCTGCACGGCGTACCTGACCTGGTTCGGCGTGCTCGGAGAGCTGTCCCGGACCCACCGCGTGGTCGCCCTGGACCTGCGCTGGCACGGCCGCGGCATCCGGTCCCCGCGGTTCCGGATCGCCGACTGCGCCGACGACGTCGCCGGCGTGCTCGACCACCTGGGCGTCGACACCGCGATGGTGACGGGCTACTCGCTCGGCGGCGCGGTCGCGCAGGAGGTGTGGCACCGCCACCCCTCGCGGGTCAGCGGCCTGGTGCTCGCCTCGACCGCCCGCAACCTCCGCGGCCACGTGGGTGAGCGGATGTTCTTCCCGGTGATGACCCTGGCGATGCACCCGCTTTCCCGGGTCGCCCTCGCCAAGGTCGAGCGGGTGGCCGCCGCACTGCCCGAGACGCCGTCGATCGACCTCGCCGACGGCATCGGCTGGGGCCGCGCGGAGTTCCGCAGCACCTCGGCCTGGTCGATGCCGGAGGTCCTTGGCGAGCTCGGCCGTTTCAACTCCGCGCCCTGGATCGGGTCCGTGGACGTGCCGACCGCGGTCGTGGTCACCGGTCGCGACAAGGCGATCCCCTCGCGACGCCAGCGCAAGCTCGCGGCCGCCATCCCCGGTGCTTCCGTGTACGCCGCCCCCGGCGGCCACGCCTCGATCGTGCTCGACCACGAGCGGTGGGCGCCCGTCTTTCTCGAAGCGGTGGCGGACGTGACCGACCGGGTGCCGGCGCGGCGGCTCGCGGGCTAGCGCACTACAGGTCGGTCATCGGGTCGCGGTGCTCGTCCGACCCGGTGTGGCTGTTGAAGTCGGAGTCCTTGCGGCTGATGATGTCGCGGCGTTCCTCGGGCGAGAGCGCGTCCAGCGCCTCCCTCAGCTCCGCCGGCTGGCCGCTCACCTCGGGCGCCTCGGGGATCGGGATCACCGAGTGCACGATCCGGTCGTCGTACACGTGCACCATGTTGAACGCCTGGTGACCGTCGACCCCCGAGATCAGCCGGTCCACCGGCGCCGGGTCGGTCGTGTAGCAGCTCGCCGACGCGACGGAGACCGGGATGCCGGCGAACGTCGAGTGCGACGTGTAGTGGTAGTGGCCGCCGAGGATCTGGCGCACGTCGCTGCCGGCGACCACCTCGGCCAGCCGCTCCTGGTCGAACAGCTCGATGATCGCGGCGGGCTCGAGCATCGGCACCGGGATCGGCGGGTGGTGCATAGCGAGCAGGGTGCCGTGCTCGCTCGGCGTGTCCAGCAGCTCCCGCAGCCACGCGAGCTGGTCGGTGGTCAGCTGGCCGTGGTGGTACTTGGGCATGCTGGTGTCGAGCGCGATGACCCGGAGCCCGCGGACGTCGTAGACCCGGTCCTGGGGTCCGTCGTCGTCGGAGTCGAAGAGTCCCTTGGCGTACGGCGCCCGCTCGTCGTGGTTGCCCACCACCCAGACCACCTGGGCCCCGATGTCGGCCGCGAACGGCTCCACCAGGTCGCGGAGCCGCGCGTACGCCTCGGGCTCGGCCTTGTCGGCCAGGTCGCCGGTGAAGACCATGACGTCCGGCTGCCGCTCCAGCCGGTGCAGCCGCTCCAGGAGCATCGTGAGGCCGGCCTCGGTGTCGATGACGCCGTACTGACGGTCGTGGGCGAGCAGGTGGATGTCGCTGAGATGGGCAACGGTGAACCGGGGGGCGGGGTACTGGCCGTACTGCACGGGGTGACCCTAACCATCAACCGTGAGGCTGCCAGTGCCCGCGACCCCGCAGCACCTCGGGAGCGCCTTGGCGTTCTCTATCGATGCCGACAACGCCGATCAGCTGGGCTGGTCGGCCTCAAGCCGTAGTCAGCTGACCCGCGTCAGCCGGAAGACCGGGATCACGCGGTCGGTGCGTTCTTCGTACTTCGCGTAGTTCGGCCACGTCTTCAGCATCGTCCGCCACGCCGCGTCGCGGTCCGTCCCCTCAAGCTCGGTGGCGGTGACGGGGAAGGTCTCCCTGCTGACCCGGGCGGTCGCCTCGCCGGCCGCCCGCAGGTTGCCCACCCAGAGCGGAGTCTTGGGGCCGCCGAAGTACGACCCGGCGATCAGCCAGGTGTCCCGGTCGGGGACGCAGAGCAACGGCGTGGTCCGCTCGATGCCGGACTTCCGGCCCTTCACGGTCAGGTAGAGGCTCGGGAGCCCGGCGACGTCCAGGATGGTGTACCGGCCGCGCGAGACCCGGTGCAGGGCCTTGTCCATCCACACCACCTGCGGCAGCAGCTTCGGCATCCACGAGATGGCACCGATGCGGACGGCGATCGGAGTCAGCAGGCCCATGACGCGAGGGTATCGACGTTGACTCCTCGTTCTGACGGCCTACCCGGACCGAGCGGGCTCGATCCGGCCGGCGACCTCGCCAAGCGTGATCCGGCCCCCGTCGATGCCCGGCGCCGAGTAGCGGATGACGACCTCGTCGCCGTCCTCCAGGAAGGTGCGCCCGCCGGCGAGCGGCTCCTTCCCGCCCCACGACAGCTCGAGGAACGAGCCGCGCTGGCCGGGCTCCGGCCCGCTGATCGTGCCGGAGGCGAACAGGTCGCCGGTCCGCAGCGAGGCGCCGTTGACGGTCATGTGCGCGAGCATCTGCGCCGGCGACCAGTACATGGTGCGGAACGGCGGCCGGCTGACGACCTCGCCGTTCAGCTCGACCTCGACGTCGATGTCGAGACCGCGCGTCGCGCCCGGGCCGAGGTAGGGGAGCGGCTCGGGGTCCTGCCCGGGCAGGTCAACCCACGCCGCGTCGAGGGCCGCGAGCGGAGTCACCCAGGGGGAGATCGACGTCGCGAACGACTTGCCGAGGAACGGCCCGAGCGGGACGTACTCCCACGCCTGGAGGTCGCGCGCCGACCAGTCGTTGAGCCCGGTCACGCCGAACACGTGGTCGGCCAGCTCGGTGAACGGCACCGCGGAGCCCAGCTCGGAAGGCGCGCCAACGACGAAGCCGAGCTCCGCCTCGATGTCGAGCCGCCGCGACGGGCCGTACGTCGGAGCCGGCTCGTCGGGCGCCTTCCGCTGACCCCTGGGCCGGGTCACCGGCGTTCCGGACACGACGATGGTGCCTGCGCGGCCGTGGTAGCCGATCGGCAGGTGCCGCCAGTTCGGAGTCAGTGGCTCGGAGTCCGGGCGGAACATCTTGCCGACGTTGGTCGCGTGGTCGAGCGAGGCGTAGAAGTCGACGTAGTCGGCCACCTCGACCGGCAGGTGCAGCGTCACCTCCTCGAGCGGCAGCGGCTCGCAGCCGCCCTCGATCAGTGCGCGCACCTCCTCGCGGGTCTGCCGCCAGACCTCCGGACCCAGGGCCATCAGCACGTTGAGCGACGCCTCCGCGAACTCCGGCCGGCCGGTCTCGCCGTGCAGGTCCACGACCCAGGCGCCGTCCTGGTCGTCGTAGCGCACCCCCACCCGGCGCGGACCCCCGGCGACCGAGAACACGCCGTACGGCAGGTGGTCGAGCCCGAACCCGTTCATGTGCGGTCCCAGCGGCGGCTTGCGTGGTTTCGAGACGGTCGCAGAGCGACCTCCTCAACCACCGGTGGTTGAGGAGGTTGCGCAGCAACCGTCT
>JAWWPK010000405.1:0-8036 GCA_033854925.1 Nocardioidaceae bacterium
GAGCAGCGTGGCCGAGGTGACGCCGTAGCCCCTGCCGAGCGAGCCGTCGACCAGCTGCGCGGCCAGACCGACCAGGGCCAGCAGGACCAGTCGTCGCATCGGGTGTACTCCTCGGACAGCGGTTCTCTGCAGTAATTGTACCCACTTTGTGGACAATCATGTGGAAAAGTCCGCCGCCGACCCCAGCGGCACTCCGAGGTCTGATCCCGGGCGCCCGGCGAGATCCCGGTCACACCGGACGGTGCGTTTCCTTGCACGGGCCGTGACCTGCTGCCTACGATGAAGTTACTCACTGGTAGAACTAGCCAGTAGCCTTCATCCGCCCGACGAAGAGGTACCTCCCCCGTGAGCCACTACAAGACCAATCTCCGTGACATCGAGTTCAACCTGTTCGAGGTGCTCGGCCGCGACGAGGTGCTCGGCACCGGCCCGTTCGCCGAGATCGACGGCGAGACCGCGCGCTCGATCCTGGTCGAGGTGGAGCGGCTGTCCCGCGAGGACCTCGCGGCGTCCTACGAGGACAGCGACCGCAACCCGCCGGTCTTCGACCCCGAGACGCACTCCGCGCCGCTGCCGGAGTCGTTCAAGAAGAGCTACCGCGCCTGGATGGACGCCGAGTACTGGCGGCTCCAGATCAAGGAGGACATCGGCGGCACGCCGGCCCCCTCGACGCTGAACTGGGCGATCGCCGAGATGGTGCTCGGCTCGAACGCGCCCGTCTGGATGTACGGCTGCGGCCCGGCGTTCGCCGGCGTCATCGAGCGCGCCGGCAACGATCGCGACCTCAAGATCGCCAGGCACATCGTCGACCGCGAGTGGGGCACCACCATGGTGCTCACCGAGCCGGACGCCGGCTCCGACGTGGGCGCCGGCCGGAGCAAGGCCACCGCCAACGACGACGGCACCTGGAACATCGAGGGCGTCAAGCGGTTCATCACCAGCGGTGAGTCGGACCTGCAGGAGAACATCATCCACCTCGTGCTGGCCCGCCCGGTCGGCGTCGAGGGCGTCGGCGGCCCCGGCACCAAGGGGCTCTCGCTCTTCATCGTGCCGAAGTACCACTTCGACGTGGAGTCCGGCGAGCTGACCGGCGAGCGCAACGGCGCCTACGTCACCAACGTCGAGCACAAGATGGGCATCAAGGTCTCCAACACCTGCGAGATCACCTTCGGCGACCCGGCCATCGGCGGCGGCGAGCCGGCGCGCGGCTACCTGCTGGGCGAGGTGCACGACGGCATCGCGCAGATGTTCCAGGTGATCGAGAACGCCCGGATGATGGTCGGCACCAAGGCCATCGCGACGCTGTCGACCGGCTACCTCAACGCGCTGGACTACGCCAAGACCCGGGTCCAGGGCGCCGACCTGACCGAGTCCGGCGACAAGACCGCGCCGCGCGTCACGATCACCCACCACCCCGACGTACGCCGGTCGCTCATGGTGCAGAAGTCCTTCGCCGAGGCGATGCGCGCGCTGGTGCTCTACACCGCCTCGTGGCAGGACCAGGTCCAGGTCTTCACCCACGAGGACAAGCTCGGCACCGACGAGGCCAGGCTGGCCGCGGCGGTCAACGACCTGCTGCTCCCGATCGTGAAGGGCTACGGCTCGGAGCGCTCCTGGGTGCTGCTCGGCACCGAGTCGCTGCAGACCTTCGGCGGCTCCGGCTTCCTGCAGGAGTACCCCCTCGAGCAGTACGTCCGCGACGCCAAGATCGACACCCTCTACGAGGGCACCACGGCGATCCAGGGCCAGGACTTCTTCTTCCGCAAGATCGTCAAGGACCAGGGCGCCGCGCTCGGACACCTGGCTGCGCAGATCCAGGCGTTCATCGACAGCGAGGCCGGCAACGGACGCCTCAAGGTGGAGCGCGAGCTGCTCGCCACCGCGCTCGCGGACGCCAACACCCTGGTCGGCCACATGATCGAGGACCTGATGTCGGCCCAAGACGAGATCCGCAACATCTACAAGGTCGGGCTCAACACCAGCCGGCTCCTGATGGTGCTCGGTGACGTGGTCTGCGGGTGGCTGCTGCTGCGCCAGGCCGAGGTCGCTCTTGAGAAGCTGGGTGGAGACCCGGGGAAGGACAAGCCCTTCTACGAGGGCAAGGTCGCCGCGGCCCAGTTCTTCGCGCACTACAACCTGCCGAAGATCAGCGCCGAGCTCGCCATCGCGCAGGCCACCGACCTGTCGGTGATGGACCTGTCCGAGGACGCCTTCTAGCAGGACTCAAGCCCTCTGCGAGGGGAGCGCCCCGCCGGTTCGCCGGCGGGGCGCTTTTTCAAGTCGTCCGGATCCGGGATCAGCGCCGCAGGTGCGCCCGAGCGGAGCGGCGTACCGCCTCGGTCAGGGTGGCGAGCGCGGCCGAGTCGATCCGCCAGCGCTGCCAGTGGAGGTGCACGTCGTCGTGGGTGCGACCCCCCAGCGTGACCAGCCGGCCGGCCGCGAGATCGGGGAGCAGCTGGGGCTCGGGGAGCATCCCCCAGCCGAGACCCGACCGGACCGCCTCGTGGAAGTCCGCGCTGGTGGGGACCAGGTGCATCGCGTCGGGCTCGGTGACTCCGCGCGCTCGCAGGACGTCGTGCTGCAGTGCGTCCTTGCTGTTGAAGACCACCACCGGCATCCGCTGCCAGTCGTGGCCGCGACCGCTCCGCCAGCGCTCGGCGACCTCGGGGGTGGCGGCGGGTCGGTAGCGCAGGAAGCCGAGGTGCTCGGAGCTGCAGCTCTGGACCGGGTGCGGGTCGCTGGTGACCGCCGCCAGCGCCTCGCCGCTTCGGAGCAGCTCGGCCGAGTACGCCTGGTCCTCGACGACCAGCTTCACGACGAGGTCCTCCCGACGCGCCACCTCGGCGAGCACGTCGCGGAACCAGGTCGCGAGCGAGTCGGCGTTCACGGCAACAGTGACCTCGACCTGTCCGACGTGGTCCTTCATCGCCACCCGGGCCTCGTCGTCGAGCAGCCGGACCTGCCGACCGAGCCGGACCAGGGCGGCACCGGCCTCGGTGGGCCGGCACGGTGTGCCGCGGCGTACGACGACCTGGCCCACCTCGCGCTCCAGGGCCCGGATCCGCTGGCTCACCGCGCTCGGCGTGACGTGCAGGGCGCGGGCGGCGGCATCGAAGGTGCGATGGTCGGCGATCGCGACCAGGGCCTCGACGCCCGCGGCGTTGTACGTCATGAAGCAATCCTAATGAATCCTGCAGAACATGCGTTGGGCTTCAGCCGCTTCAACCCCTAGCGTGGTCGGGTGCTGGACTCCGCTGCCGCCGGCCTGCTGACCGGCCTGACGCTGATCATCGCGATCGGCGCGCAGAACGCCTTCGTGCTGCGGCAGGGTCTTGCGCGCGAGCACGTGCTTCCAGTCGTGGTGATCTGCGCGCTGTCCGACCTCGTGCTCATCCTGGCGGGCGTGGCCGGAATCGGCACCGTGATCCGGCAGGCCGGCTGGGTGATCGACGTGGTCCGGTGGCTGGGCGTCGCCTTCCTGACCTGGTACGGCGTCACGTCGCTGCTGCGCGCGCGGCGTACCTCCGGGCTCGCCGCCGCTGCCCCGGAGCCGATGTCGCGGCGAGCGGCCGTGCTGCGGGTGACGGCACTGACCTGGCTCAACCCGCACGTCTACCTGGACACCGTGCTGCTGGTCGGCTCGATCGCCAACACCCACGGGAACACCGGCCGCTGGTGGTTCGCCGCCGGCGCGTCTGTGGCGTCGGTGCTGTGGTTCTCCGGGCTGGGCTTCGGCGCCCGGCTCGCCTCTCCCCTCCTGTCGCGGCCGCGCGCCTGGCAGGTGCTCGACGTCCTGATCGGCCTGACCATGCTCGGCATCGCGGTGATGCTGGCCGTCGGCTAGCCCGCTGCCGCGAGCTTCAGCGCTCCCAGCGCAGCGTGTAGCGGTAGAAGAGCCGGCGCCGTACTCGCGCCCCTGGGAGCAAGCGCTCCGCCACCTCCTGGATCTCCGAGAAGGTCTCCTCGGGGTCACGGATCGGCACGTCCGCTGCGGGGGCCGGACCTCGGTCGGCCCGCGGGTGCTTCACGAACCCGACCACCGGGTCGAGCAGGAGCGAGGCGCCGTCGACGGCGACGTCGGTGAGCGAGGCGGGCTGGGACAGTCCGACGACGAGGAGCCGGCCCCCGGGTGCCACCAGGCCGCTGGCGTGGCGCAACGCGGGCTCGAGCGGCAGGTGGTGCAGCGAGGCGACCATGGTGACCAGGTCGTAGCTGCCGGTGGTCTCGAGCAAGGACTGCTGTCTGATCTCGACCGCAGAGGTGCCGGCGAAGCGAGCCCGGGCGGCCTCCGCCATCTCGGCATTCGGGTCGACCCCGGTCACGGCCTCGAAGCGGTCGGCCAACCGCGCCAGGAGCCCACCTCGACCGCAACCCACGTCCAGCGCGGCTGACCGTCGAGCCGGCAGGTTGCGGAGGATCCACCCGTGGAAGTGGTCGTTGTGGCTCCAGGGGTGCCTGGCGTTCCAGCCGTCCAAGGCCTCCTCGACGCCACGAACCGAACGACGTCTGCGCAGCCCCGTCGTGATCCGCTCGGCCGACTTCACCCGACCAGTCTGGCGGTAGTCGCCGTTCACTAGGCTCCCGAACATGAGCGTTGCGGCAGGGGCCGACGACCGCGCGGAGCTCGCGGCGTACGTCGAGGTCTGGTGGCAGGCCGTCAACGACTTCCTCGACCTGCTCGAGCAGGTGCCGGACCAGCAGTGGACGACGCCGACCGACCTGGCCGGCTGGGACGTCAGGGCCTGCGCCGCGCACACCGCGCACCTCGAGGGCATCCTCGCCGGCAACCCGGAGGAGACCGCCGAGGTCGGCGAGCCGGCCCACGTGACCGGGTTCATGGGCCTCTACACCGAGATCGGCGTGGTCAACCGGCGCGACGCGAGCGCCGACGCGATCATCAACGAGATCCGCGAGGTGGTCACCAAGCGGCACACGGCGCTGCTCGCCGATCCGCCGACCGACGGCGACGCCAGGCCCGAGGCGATCTTCGGCGGCGTCCCGTGGACCTGGCGCACCCTGCTGCGCAACCGGCCGCTGGACGTGTGGATGCACGAGCAGGACGTACGCCGCGCGGTGGCCCGTCCCGGCAACATGGACAGCGTGCCGGCGAGGCACACCGCGGAGTACCTCGCCGAGAGCCTCGGCTACGTGCTCGGCAAGAAGGTCGGCGCACCGGTCGGCACCAGCCTGCTGCTCGACATGGAGGGCAGCGCGCCGATCGCGTTCGAGATCGACTCGAACGGCCGCGGCCAGCGCGTCCCGCCTCCCGCCGCCCCCACGGTGACCCTGCACATGGACCGCGAGTCGTTCATCCGGCTGGCCGGCGGACGCTGCGAGGCCGAGCCGGGCCACGTCACCCTCGACGGCGACCAGGAGCTCGGCGCGCGCGTGCTCGCCAGCCTCGCCACCACTCCCTGACCACCGTGAAGGCCGACTCCTGGCAGCTCGCCGACATCCCCGACCAGGCGGGCCGCACCGTGCTGGTCACCGGCACGACGGTCGGCGGGCTCGGCCATTTCACCGCCCTCGAGCTGGCCCGCCGGGGCGCCCGGGTGGTGCTGGCCGGCCGCAACCCGGAGCGGCTCGGCGAGACCCGCGAGACCATCCGCGCCGACGTACCCGCCGCCGAGCTCGAGCAGCTCGAGGTGGACCTGGCCGACCTCGAGTCGGTGCGCCACGCGGGCCAGGCCGCCACCGCATTCGGCCCGATCGACGTGCTGGTCAACAACGCCGGCGTGATGGGCACCTCGCGCCAGGTGACCGGGGACGGGCTCGACCTGCAGCTGGCGACCAACCACTTCGGCCCGTTCCTGCTCACCGGCCTGCTGTTGCCGCAGCTGCTCGCCAGCAAGGCGGCCACGGTGGTCACGGTCTCGTCGAACATGCATCGCGTGGCGAGGGGCGCCCCGCTCGGCGACCCGAGGGTGCATCACGGCCTCTACGGGAAGTGGCGGGTCTACGGGCAGTCCAAGCTGGCCAACCTGCTCTTCACCTATGAGCTCGACCGTCGGGCCCGCGCGAAGCAGCTGCCGCTGCGCGCGCTGGCCGCGCACCCGGGCTTCGCCGGCACCCACCTGGCCGCCAACGGCCAGTACGGCCGCTCCGCAGGAGGCATCGCCACGATCCTCGATGCCACCGTCAGGGCGGTCTCCCAGCCGGCCGCGCACGGCGCCTGGCCGCTGCTGATGGCCGCCACGGCGGACCTTCCCGGCGCGACGTACGTCGGCCCGGGTGGCCTCGGCGAGATGAGTGGCGCGCCCCAGGTGGTCACGTCGACCCGGCTCTCCCGCGACGAGGACGCGCAGCGGCGGTTGTGGGAGCTCAGCGAGGAGACGACCGGGATCCGCTATCCCTGACCCATTTCTGAGTTCATCTTCTCCAGCAGGGTGACGACGCGTTCGAGGACATCGCGCGCGGCCTCGTAGTCCGCGCCGAACTCCTCCACGAACCTGTCTTCGAGCGAGCGGATGTGTCGGAACCCCTCGTTGGTGAAGCGGGTGCCCTCCTCGGTGTAGCGGACCACCTTGGCCCGGCCGTCCGCCGGATCCGGGACCATCTCGAGGATCCCGAGGCCGACCAGGTCGCGGATCACCTCTCCCATCGACTGTCGGGTGATGCCGGCCCGCGTCGCCAGGCTGGAGGCCCGCTCGCCCTCGGCCCCCATGATCGAGAAGAGCGCGTTGTGCGCCTGCTTGAGATCCGTGCGGCCGCGCGCGTGGGCCTCTTTGATCATGTGGTTCTGGAATGCCCGGTCGGCGCGGCGCACCAGGGCGATGAATGGTGTTCGATCCGGCTTTGCTCTTGACACCAGTAAGGTTCCCTTACATTATTTCGGTAGGTAACCTTACGATATCAGGAGCAGCCATGGACGGCATCGCGCGCCTCTTCCCCGGTTCCGGCAACGGCCGGACGACCCGGGTCGGGATCGAGCAGGAACTGCTCACCCGCGACGCGGCGACCGGGGCTCCGGTCGACATCGAGCGGGTTCGCGCCGCCACCTCCACCGACCTGTCCTTCGAGCCGGGCGGTCAGGTCGAGCTCAACCAGCCGTGCGGTGCCGCGCCTGGCGTGGTCCGCCGACTGCGGGACACGGTGGCGGCGCTGCGCAGCGACCTCGCGCCGGCGGGGATCGTGCTCGACGCCTCGCCCGTCGACACCCGCACGGCCGACGAGGTCCCGCTCCAGCTCACGTCAGCCCGGTACGTCGCCATGCAGGCGCACTTCGACACCGTCGGCCCGGCCGGCCGCCGGATGATGCGCTGCACCGCCTCGACCCAGGTCTGCCTGGACTGGTGGCCCGGCCGCGCCGGCCGCGAGCAGTGGCGGGTGCTCAACCTGGCCGGGCCGTACCTCGCCGCGACGTACGCCCGGTCGGTGGGGCCGGAGTCCCGGCTCTCGACGTGGCTGGCTGTTGACCCCGACCGCACCGCGTTCGACGACCGGCTGCTGCGCGGTGCCGACCCGGTGGCGGCGTACGCCTCGTTCGCCCGGGAGGCCACGCCCTTCACCGGCCCCGACGAGCACCTGTCCACGCTGTTCCCGCCGGTGCGTCCGCGCGGCCGCTACCTCGAGGTGCGCTTCCTCGACGTCCAGCCGGAGGAGCGGATCGGCGAGGTCGTCGGCGCCCTCACCAGCCTGATGTACGACGACGCCGTGCGCGGCCGGGCCCTCGCCGAGCTCGAGCCCGAGGCTCCCCGCCTGGCCGAGCTGTGGCGTGCGGCGGCCGACGGCGACCTCGCCGAGCGCGACCGAGCCGTGGCATGAAGACGCTCTTCGTCACCGACCCGCTGGCCGGGCTGGCCGCCGACATCGACGCCTCGGTCGGGCTGATGGACGCCTGCCAGACCGAGGGCGTCGAGGTCTGGGTCTGCGAGCCGGCCGACCTCGGCGTCGGCGGCGGGCGGCTGCTCGCGCGGGCGCGGCGGATCGTGCTGCGGCCACGGCACCGTGGCGAGGACCACCAGTGGCAGACCGAGCCGCGGTGGTACGACGAGGTCGAGCGGGCCGCCCTTGACGTGGTCGCGAGCTTCGAGCTG
>JAWWPK010000406.1:0-3747 GCA_033854925.1 Nocardioidaceae bacterium
GATCGCGCCGACCACCACGGGTGGCAGCGCCAGGGTGCGGCCCTCGCCGAGACCGACCACGCAGATCAGTCCGGCGACCAGCGCACCGCCGCCGGCGCAGGCGACCGGGTAGCCGAAGAAGTCGTCGTCCTGGCGCAGCACGAGCATCAGGCCGGCCAGTCCTGCGTAGACGCAGCCCATCCACGCGACGACCACCGCGGCCTCGGCCTCGTGCTGGGCCCGCGAGAGCACGATCGCCCCGGCCACGAGCGCCGCGGCCACGACGACAGCGGCGACACCCGCGAGGAGCGAGGTGTACTGGATGAGCAGCGCGACCGCGCCCAACGTCATCAGGAGCCCCGCCGCCACGAGGGCGGTACGGCGACCGGACGACGGCGCCCAGGGCTGGAGGTCGCGCTCGACCACGTCGGTCATCGCCTCGACGACGTCGTCGTAGATGCGCGGTGGCGCCTCGTCGACCCCGGCGCTCACGGTGAGCAGGCCGCCGTCCTCGATCCCCTGGGTGATCAGCCCGGTCTCCGTCGCGAGCTCGCGGCCCTCGGCGGTGACGACCCGGTAGCCGCCGTAGACCGTGGCGGCGTCGAGCAGCCCCACGCTGCGCGCCAGCTCGGGCACCAGCTCCGCCAGCGGCACCGAGCCCGGCAGCACCAGGTCCACGCGGCGGGTGCCGGAGGAGACGCTGACGCGCACCAGCCCGGACGTGCTGACCGGCGCTGCGCTCATGTGACCTCCCGAGTGGTGACGAACGGGACATTACGGAGGTACCCGAAGCGAGTGCAGGAGGACCGGCGCCGAGCGCCGGTCCTCCTGTGCGTGCGGGCCCGCGGGTGCTGCGAGCTCAGCCGATCTGGAACGAGTTCGCGCCGCGCATGTCGGCCGAGTGGTAGTCCTGGTTGGACTGGCCGACGGTCGTGCCGGTGTCGTTGAGGAGCTGCATCATCTCGGCGATCGCGGTGTCCCACTTCGTCTTGGCCTGGTTGTACGCCGACTGGGCGTTGCCCGACCACTCGCTCTGCAGCGGGGCCAGGTCACGCTCGAGGTTGTTCATGCGGCCGTCGATGTCCTTGACCATCTTGTAGAGGTGGTCGGTCATCTCGTTGAGTCCACCGTGGTTGACGACGAGTCCGTCGAAGCCGTTGCCTGTCATGTCTGTTCTCCCTCGTCCTCGTCCGGGTCAGTACTGCTTCACGCCGTCGAGACGGCTGTGGTTCTTGTTCATGTAGTCCGACTGCGACTGGTCGGTGTTGATGTTGTCGCGTTCGGTGGAGGTGAGCGCGCCCTCGAACTCGTTGAGGGCCCGGACGATCCGGTTCTGCTTCTCGGTCCACGCCTGGTGCAGGTTGAAGAAAGCCTTGCCGCCCTGGCCCTGCCACTTGCTCTGGTAGCCGACGATCGTGTCGGAGAGCGTGGCGGAGAGCCGGTCGAAGTCGCTCCTGGCGGTGGAGACCATGCCTGCCGCCCGCGAAAGAGTCCTATCGCCTGCCTTCATCTCTGGCGTCGCCATGTCGCCTCATCCCTTTCTGTGAGCGGCATGTCGAAGCCACCCGAGTTGTCTGTGCGATGTGGTCTTTCTGAGCTCGGATCCTGTGTGTGATCCGGACAACCAGCGGTCTACCCGTGGCGAAAACCGCTAAACCCGGAACTTGATTTCCCACAGGGCACGGAACAAGCCGGAAGCCACGACGAGGGCCGCGATCGCGCCGGCACCGGCCAGGCCCTCGGCCACCTCGGCCCGACGCGACCACCATGCGGAGCGCCACCCGCGGCCGGTCGCGATCGCCACCACGACGAGCAGGACGGCGAGCAGGATCCCTCCGATGCCCAGGGTGAAGCCCTGAGCGGAGTCGACCAGGCTCAGCAGTACGACGGCCAGCGCGACCCAGCAGGTCAGCCCGGCGCCGCGCAGCATGGCGCGGGCCGCCGGGTGCCGGTAGCTGCGTGCCGCCAGCAGCAGCGCCGCCCCCGAGAGGCCGACCATGACCCGTGCGCCGATCCGGTCGACGGGCAGGTCGGCCGTGGCGAGCAGCATCGGCCCGGACACCGCGACCACCGCCCACACCCCCGCGGCCGCGGCGGTGACGATCCGGGAGCCGCGGGCCGCGACGTGGGCGACCGCGGCGGGCGGCACCACGGTCCGGCCGCGCCGGCCGTGCGGCCGGTCGCGGGCCGACCATGCGGTCACGGCCAGCCGTTCGAGGTCGATCAGGAACTGGTCGGGCACGTCGACGGCGATCGCCGGCACGAACCGCGCGGCGAGCGTCGACGCGAGGAGCAGGAGGCTCCACACCACCCGCGGGTCGGCATGCAGCAGCGCCGCGGCACCGGTCACGAGGAACAGCCCGACACCCACCACGATCCACACGCGGAGGGCCTCGTCGCCCTGGACGTCGAGGGCTCGTGCCACCCCGGCCGCGACGGCAGCGACCAGCGCGGTGACGCCGACGACGGTCGGCAGCCGCTCCGGCTCCGGCGCCCAGACCACCGCGAACGCCGCGGCGGCCGCGAAGGCCGGCGCGGCCACCATCCGGTGGGCACTCAGCCGTCCGATCGGCAGCACTCCCAGAAAGGCGGAGAAGCCGAGCAGCCCGACGGTCAACCGGCCCTCCTCGCTGTTCAGACCGCCGGCCCGCGACCCGAACCACCCGGCCAGCGCCGCGACCCCAACCGCAACCGCGAACCACGTGACCGAGAACGCGCCGGGCGGCGCGGCGTACGTCTCCTCCGCGACGTGGTCGCCGGCGTGCCGGCGTACGGCGCCGCCCGCGGCCAGCACGTCACCACTGCGGATGCCGAGCTCGGCCAGCGAGGACTCGGCCGCGAGTGCCGTCCCGAGCCGGCTGTGCAGGGTGGGCGCGAACTGGAGACCGGCCTTGGCGGCGTACTCGCGGGCGACGTCGTCGACCGACGCCTCGGGTGGAACCACGAGGTCGAGGGCGCCCGAGGGGCCGTGCACGGTCAGCGCGACGGTCCCGTGGACGAGCCGCCTGCCGCTCTCCATCCTCACCACCCGCCGCTCTGCCGTCTCCGAGCCGACCAGCCCACACCGATTCGAAGGCCCTCGGGAGACTAGTTCCCCGAATCAGGGGCACATCTATCATCAAGGGCTGGACTCGGGTCTGTGAGGGAGTGTTGTGACGACGACGGACAAGCCGGTGCCGCGCGTCTCGGCGCCGGCCGGCGGCCTCACGCCCGCGCTGTCCGCCACCGGCTCGTCCACGCAGACCTCCGGACCGGGCGGCAGCCCGCTGCGGGGCGGCCGGCTCGACGAGCCCGAGCTCCCGCACGGCCAGCTCGAGCTGCAGCCACCGCCGCAGATCGAGCAGGCCGAGGGCGCCAGCGGCGTGATGATGAACGCGATCCCGATGCTCGGTTCGCTCGGCTCGATCGTGCTGGTCGCGACGATGAGCGGGTCGAGCACCGGTGGCAAGCAGTACATCGCGGCCGGCATGTTCCTCTTCGCGACGCTGGGGTTCGTGGTCGTCCAGGTCGACCGGCAGCGCAAGCAGCGGATCCAGCAGGTCACCGGCACCCGCACCGAGTACCTCCGCTACCTCGGCAACGTCCGCCAGCTCGCCCGCGAGGCCGCCGACCAGCAGCGCCGCGCGCTCACCTGGCACCATCCCGAGCCGGCCGCCCTGCCCGCGATCGCCGAGGACCGGACCCGCATCTGGGAGCACGGCAGCGCGGACCCGCAGTTCCTGCACGTGCGGTACGGCGTGTGCCACCAGCCACTGTCGCTCGAGCTGC
>JAWWPK010000407.1:0-5074 GCA_033854925.1 Nocardioidaceae bacterium
GTCGAGACCTCGATCGGGACGACGTCGGCGGCACTCAAGGAGGCCGCCAAGGTGATCTCGGCGCTGCCCCAGGAGCTCAGCCTCCTCGTCGACCACGTCCAGGTCACGACCGTCGACCAGATCTCGCTGGTGCTCAAGGACGGCCGCACCGTCATCTGGGGGAGCGCGGAGGAGTCCGACACCAAGGCCGAGGTCCTCGGGCTGATGCTGACCACCATCCAGGCGCAGGTCTACGACGTCTCCGTGCCGTCCAAGCCCACCACCCACTGATCTCGCGACGAGTCTCCCGCGTGTCGCCACCACTGAGGCCACACGCGTCCCTACTGTCATCGACACGGGACAGGTTGACATAACTATAACCCTCAGCCTGAGGGTGACAGTTGATCCGGAGGATGGCCAGAGAAAGGGCACCGTCGTGGCAGCAGCTCAGAACTACCTCGCGATCATCAAGGTCGTGGGCATCGGCGGGGGCGGCGTCAACGCCGTCAACCGGATGATCGAGGTCGGGCTCAAGGGCGTCGAGTTCATCGCGATCAACACCGACGCCCAGGCCCTGCTCATGAGCGACGCCGACGTCAAGCTCGACATCGGCCGCGAGCTCACCCGCGGGCTCGGCGCCGGCGCCAACCCCGAGGTCGGCCAGCAGGCCGCCGAGGACCACTCCGACGAGATCGAGGAGGTCATGAAGGGCGCGGACATGGTCTTCGTGACCGCCGGCGAGGGCGGCGGCACCGGCACCGGCGGTGCGCCCGTCGTCGCGCGCATCGCGCGTTCGCTGGGGGCGCTGACGATCGGCGTCGTCACCCGTCCGTTCGCCTTCGAGGGCCGTCGACGCGCCGGCTCCGCCGAGGAGGGCATCGCCAACCTCCGCGAGGAGGTCGACACCCTCATCGTGATCCCCAACGACCGGCTGCTCTCCATCTCCGACCGCAACGTCTCCGTCCTCGACGCCTTCAAGCAGGCCGACCAGGTCCTCCTCCAGGGCGTCAGCGGCATCACCGACCTGATCACCACTCCGGGGCTGATCAACCTCGACTTCGCGGACGTGAAGTCGGTGATGGCCAACGCCGGCTCGGCGCTGATGGGCATCGGCTCGGCGCGTGGCGAGGACCGCTCGGTCGCCGCAGCCGAGATGGCCGTCTCCAGCCCCCTGCTCGAGGCCTCGATCGACGGCGCCCACGGTGTCCTGCTCTCGATCGCCGGCGGATCCGACCTCGGACTGTTCGAGATCAACGAGGCGGCCGCGCTGGTCGCCGAGGCCGTGCACCCCGACGCCAACATCATCTTCGGCGCGACCATCGACGACGCGCTCGGCGACGAGGTGCGGGTCACCGTCATCGCGGCCGGCTTCGACGGCGGTACGCCGAAGCGAGCCCACGAGGGCTCCGCGCTGCGGCGGACGCCGCCGAAGCAGACCCAGGCCGAGACCCGGGCTGCCGCGTCCGCGTTGAGCGGGCAGCGGCAGGATGAGAAGGAGCGGGTGCCCGCGGGCGCTTCGACCTCCTCGACACCTGACTCAGCCACCTCCCCGCGTCCGGCGCCGAAGCCGATGCAGTTCGACGACGACGACCTGGACGTGCCCGACTTCCTGAAGTAGCCGCTCTGTACTCCCTCCGCATTTCACACGGCCCCGCCGACCTCGCCTTCACCGACAGGCTCGGCGGGGTCAGTGCGTCGCCGTACGACGAGCTGAACCTGGCGATCTCCGGCGCCGACGACGAGGCGGCGAAGGCCGAGAACCGGCGGCGGCTGCTGGCCGACTTCGCCGCTGACGACGTGCTCTGCGACCTCCACCAGGTGCACGGTGCCGACGTGGTCCTGGCTACCCCCGAGTGGCCGCAGCGGCCACCCGCCGACGGCATCGTCGCCATCAGGCCCGGCCTGACGCTGCTGGTCCGGGCCGCCGACTGCGTGCCGGTCCTGCTGGTCGCGCCCGAGCAGGGAGTCGTCGGCGCAGCCCACTCCGGGCGTCCCGGCCTGGTCGCCGGCGTCGTCCCGGCCACGGTGGCCCGCATGCGCGAGTTCGGCGCCGGCCTGATCGAGGGCTGGATCGGGCCGCACGTGTGCGGCCGCTGCTACGAGGTGCCGGAGCAGATGCGCGCGGACGTCGCGGCCGTCGTTCCCGACTCCTTCTCGGAGACCTCGTGGGGGACACCGTCGCTCGACCTCGGCGCCGGGGTGCGCGCCCAGCTCGAGCAGCTCGAGGTCGTCGTCCACGACGCGAGCCGCTGCACCCGCGAGTCCGCAGACCTCTACTCCTACCGCCGCGACGGCGAACGCGCCGGCCGCCTGGCCGGCGTCGTCCGGCTCCGGGCCTCCGCATGACCCGCCGCGACGACATCGAAGCGGGGCTGGTCCGCGTCCGTCAGCGGATCGCCGGCGCCTGCGCCGACGCCGGGCGGGCACCCGACGAAGTCCGCTTGGTGGTGGTCACCAAGTTCTTCCCGGTCAGCGACGTCCGGCTGCTCGCCGAGCTCGGCGTCACCGATGTCGGAGAGAACCGGCACCAGGAGGCCGAGGCCAAGGCGGCCGCGTGCGCTGACCTCGACCTCACCTGGCACTTCATCGGCGGGCTGCAGAGCAACAAGGCGGCCGCGGTGGCGGCGTACTCCGCGGTGGTCGAGTCGGTCGACCGGCGCAAGCTGGTGGGTCCGCTCTCGCGTGGGGCCCACGAGCGCTCCCACCCTGTCGACGTGCTGCTCCAGGTCTCGCTCGACCCGCCGGGGAGCGAGGGTCGCTCCGGTGCAGATCCGGCCGAGCTCGCGGATCTCGCGACCGCCCTCGACGAGGCAGCCAGAGAAGAAGGGAGCCTCACGCTGCGCGGCCTGATGGCCGTCGCACCCCTCGGCGAGGACCCCGCCACGGCGTTCGGCAGGCTCGCCGACCTCCGCACGGAGTTCCTCGCCGACCACCCCTCGGCGACCTGGCTGTCGGCGGGGATGAGCGCGGACTTCGAGCACGCCATCAGGGCCGGCGCGACACACGTGCGCATTGGCTCTGCGGTCCTCGGTTCGAGGCCCCCGAACAAGTAGCGTACGAAACAGGAGGCGCGGCCCGGTGCGAGCCGGCCGCCGGACCCGGAAGGCAGACCATGAGCGGCGCGATGCGCAGGATCGGTGAGTACCTCGGCCTGCTCGAGGACACCGGGCGTTACGACGACGAGTACGCCGAGGGGTATGACGACACCTACGAAGGCCACTACCCCGACGAGACGAGCCCGGTCGTGGCCGCGAAGCCGAGCCGACGCGAGGCTCGCCAGGCTGCGACCGTGGCGAACCTCGACGATCGCCGCCGCGGTGGCGCTCCGACCGTGACCGCGGGCCCGAGGGTGGCCGAGCTGTCCCGGATCACGACGCTGCACCCGCGCACGTACAACGAGGCCCGCACCGTCGGTGAGAACTACCGCGACGGCACACCGGTGATCATGAACCTGTCGGAGATGGACGACAGCGATGCCAAGCGGCTCGTCGACTTCGCGGCCGGCCTCATCTTCGCGACGCGCGGCTCGATCGAGCGAGTGACGAGCAAGGTGTTCCTGCTCTCTCCTCCCAACGTCTCGGTCGCCGCCGAGGACAAGGCCCGGATCGCCGACGGCGGTTTCTTCAACCAGAGCTGACCCGTCCAGGGCCGGACCGCACGGTGTGCCGATGCACCCGGCGGTTGGCCGACCGGGCATGATCGTCGCGTGCAAGCCGTCTGGTCGCTCATCCACATTGCGCTGTGGGTATTCATCGCGCTCATGTGGATCCGCTTCGTCGTCGACTGGGTGCAGATCTTCGCGCGGAACTGGACCCCGACAGGTTTCCTGCTCGTGGTGCTCGAGCTGGTCTACTCGGCCACCGACCCGCCGATCAAGGCGCTGCGCCGGGTGATTCCGCCGCTGCGGATCGGGACCGTCGCCCTTGACCTGTCGTTCATCATCGTGATGATCGTGGCCTACATGTTGCTCTACGTCGTTGGTGGACTCGTCTAGTGCCGCGAAGTGACTGACCAGCGAGTCCGCAGCACCTGTCACATCAGCCCCATGACAGGCGCTACAGTTCCGAAGGAAGACTTTCTGTCCGGATGACCGTCCGGACGCCAGGGGACGTCGCTGAACTCGAAGGGCCTCGAAGAAGATGAATTGGGTGGGAACATGCCGCTGACTCCTGAGGACGTGAGTAACAAGCGCTTCACGCCGGTCAGGCTCCGCGAGGGCTACGACATGGGCGAGGTGGACCAGTTCCTCGACGAAGTCGAGGCCGAACTGGCCCGGCTGACCAAGGAGAACGACGACCTGCGCTCCAAGCTGTCGGCGGCCCAGACCGGTGGTGGCACCGGCTTCCAGGACACGTCCACGGCTCAGACGCCTGCCGTCCAGGAGCGCGCTCCCGAGCCCGAGCCGACCCCCGAGCCCACGCCGGTCCCGGTCCCCGAGCCCGTGGCCGCCAGCGCCGGCCCCGAGACGATCCGGGTCGAGACCGTGCCCCAGGCGTCGAACGCCGCCGCCCGGCTGCTCGAGATCGCGACCCGCAACGCCGACGAGCTCGTCGAGTCGGCCAAGAACGAGGCCGACAAGATCATCGGTGAGGCCCGCACCAAGTCCGAGCGGCTCGAGTCCGAGTCCAAGGTCAAGGCCGACCGGGTCGAGTCCGACGCCCGGACCCGCGCCCAGATGCTCGACTCCGAGACCGCCGAGCGCCGCCAGCAGATGTTCGGTGAGCTCGAGCGGGAGCGCGACAAGCTGAACAGCGAGGTGGAGACGCTGCGCGCCTTCGAGCGCGAGTACCGCTCCCGCCTCAAGAGCTACTTCAGCCAGCAGCTCGAGGCGTTGTCCGGCCCGGGGGAGTCACCGGCGGTGTCCGACGACCAGCCTCCGGCGCCCAAGCGGCTGCGCTCGATCCTCGGCGACGACGAGGTGTAGCGAAGCTACACATCGTGTCGGCGCACGTGGCACCTGCTGGCTTGCCCTACGCGACCCGGCCCGAGCCAAACCCGCTCGGCCTGATGGCCTTTTCAACACCCCTGACCTGCGCCTTCGGGTTACGTAAACGCTTGCGTTGAATCATCACGACTGAGCGCGCCTGTTTGAGTG
>JAWWPK010000408.1:0-2558 GCA_033854925.1 Nocardioidaceae bacterium
AGCGGGCGGCGGAGACGATCACGGCTTCAGGCATGGCCCGAGCCTAGGTGAGAACAGGTGCGACCGGGATGTGGGCGCCGTCACGCCTCGGGTTCGGTCAGCGCGTGCATGACCAGCGCGAGGGAGCTGGACAGGAAGGCGCGGCGTTGCGGTTGCGGCTTCTGCAGGGCGGCGAGCAGCAGCCCGTCGAACGACGCCACGAGCGCCTCGGCGCGGGCGCCGCCGCGCTCTCGCGCCGCCTGCGTCAAGAGGCCGTCGACCACCCCCACCAGCCGGGTGCGCGAGGCGGCCAGGGCCTCGGCGACCGCCGGGTTGCGCGGTGCCTCCAGGGACAGCTCGAGCTTGGCCAGCAGCAGCTCGCGCTCCTCCAGCCAGCGTTCGAAGAGCGCCAGGGTGAGCGCCACCGCCCGTGCCTCGTCGCCCGAGCACTCGACCAGCTGGGCGGCGAGCTCGTCCACGTCGGCAGCCATCGCCGCTGCGACGTACTCGGTGACGGCGAGCTGGAGTGCCTGCCGGGTCCGGAGGTACGCCGACGTGGTGCCCTCGGGAAGCCCGGCACGCCGGTCCACGGCCCGGTGGGTCAGCCCGCGCAGGCCCTCGTCGGCGACCACGTGCAGTGACGCCTCCAGGAGCTCGCGGCGCCGCGGCGTGAGCGCCGGCGGGCTTGCGGCGGCTGTGACGGAGGGCACGTCAACTCAATCTACCCAAGGAGTTGCGCGGATGCGGGAGCGAGCGTACTTTCTACACACGTAGAAGAATTCTACAGAAGTAGAAAGGAATCGATCATGACGTACGAGCTCTCCGCAGTCCTCCCGTTCCTCGTGGTCGTCGCCCTGCTCGCCCTCGCGGGCGGCATCGCCTCGGTCACCGTGCTCGCGCAGTCGACGGTCCACCACCACCGCACCCGCGTGGCTCGCCACCAGAGCATCCCGACGTACTACCGGCGCCTCGTCGCCACCCACTGATCTCCGCGCGGCGCACGCCCCGGCCCTCTGGCAGAGTCGGGGCGTGCGCCACCGCTTTGAGTGCCCGATGCGCTGGGCCGACCTCGACCAGCTGGGGCACGTCAACAACGTGGTGTACGTCGACTACCTCCAGGAGGCGCGGGTCGACATGCTCCGCGCCCACGGGCGCGGGCCGCGGGCACTCGCCGACGGGCTCGTCGTGGTCCGCCACGAGGTGACGTACCTCAAGCCCCTGACCTACGACTTCAAACCGGTCTCGATCGAGTGTTGGGTCACCGACATCAAGGCCGCCACCTTCACGATGGCCTACGAGATCTTCCACGACGCCGGGGAGGGCGACCGGCTCGTCTACCTGCGCGCCACCACCGTCCTCACGCCGTTCGTCTTCGCCGAGGAGCGGCCCCGCCGGATCACCGCCGAGGAGCGGGCCGTGCTCGAGGGTCACCTCGAGTCCGACCAGCAGCCGCGCCGTCGTACTCCTCCACTGCCCGATGAGGTCACCAGCCGCTACCCGATCCACGTCCGGTTCTCCGACGTCGACGTCTACGGCCACGTCAACAACGTGAAGTACTTCGAGTACCTCCAGGAGGCGCGGATCTCGATGATCAGCGAGCTGGTGCCGCTGCGCCGGTTCAGCGTCGTGGTCGCGCAGACCGATGTCGACTACCTCCAGCCGCTGCTGTTCCGGGCCGAGCCCTACGACTGCCGCTCGTCGATCACCAGGGTCGGCACCCGGTCGATGACCGTCGAGTCGGAGATCCGGGACATGGATCGAGTGCTGGCGCGGGCGAGGGTGGTCGTCGTCTTCTTCGACCTGGCCGGCGCCCGCTCGACCGAGCCGGACCCCGAGGTGCGCGAGGTGCTGCTAGCCGCGTCCCACTAGGGCGTGTCTCCTCAGGCGACCGTGGCGGCGAGCAACGCGCCCCGTGCCTCGGCGCGCAGCCGGCGCATGGCGCGGTGACGGGCCACCCGCACGGCCACCTGGGTCATCCCGAGGGCCCGCGCCGTGTCCGCCGTGCTGAGCCCGACCACGTCGACGCAGGCGACCACGTCACGCTCCCGGGGGCTGAGCCCGGCCAGGAGGTCTCGGACCCAGACCTGGTCGGGGATCGTGGCGTCCGGGCCGTCGACCTCGGACCCGGGCAGCTCCGCCACGGGGTCGGTACGTCGCCGGCCGCTGCGCCGCCGGGAGTTGGCCGCGACCAGCCGCGCGATGCCGAACAGCCAGGCCCCGAACTCGTCGGCGCCACCTTCGTAGTCGGCCACCTTCTCCGCGGCGGTCAGCCACGTCTGGGCGGCGACGTCCTCGGCCGCGACCGCGCTGTCGGTCCCCGACCGGGTGCCCAACCAGACGACGAGCCGACCGGCGTGCGCTCGGTAGAGCGTTCGCCAGGCGTCCTGGTCACCGCGTTTCGCCGCGGTGACGACGGCGTCGTCCGTCACGCCGTGAGGCCGTTCGCGTTCCCGCCGCCCCGCCCGCCGTGGTTGCCGTTGTTGTCGTGGGGCTTGGTCTGGCCGGTGTGGTTGCCGTTGTTCTGGTGGGGCTTGGTCTGGTGGGGCTTGGTCTGGTGGGGCTTGGTCTGGTGGGGCTTG
>JAWWPK010000409.1:0-10772 GCA_033854925.1 Nocardioidaceae bacterium
GTCGAGACCTCCGCAGCGTGCGCTGGGAGCCGACCCTGCGGAAATCTCGACAGGCTCGATGACCGGGGTGGAGTTCCTGCCCCGGCTCAGCCTCAACCAGCGATCGAGTCCGCGACCTCGAGCACGAGGTCGACAGTGTCGTCGATGCCGAGCCCGTTGCTGGCCAGCTGGATGGTGCGGCCGTCGGCCGGGAGCTGGCAGCTGACCCCGAGCGGGAAGGCGGACTGGCCGGTGTCGTTCTCGTCGGCGCCGACTGGCTGGTAGTTGGCCACGCAGACCACGTCGCCGCGCCGGACCAGCTCGGTCGAGGCCCGCTTCAGCTGGAGCGCCTTGGGGTCAGCGAGGCCGTTGGCCGGGCCGAACGCGCCCCCGTCGGAGGTGAAGACCGTGACGACCACAAAGCTGGAGAAGGTCTTGTCGGTGTACGCGCGGAACGCGACCGGCTCGTCGTACACCCCGTCGTAGATCTGGCGGACGTATTCCGTCGCCTTCTGCTGGGAGTCGGTGCTCGTGGAGCCTGCGCTGCCGGTGGTGCCACCGGGCGGGGTGGCGAGGTCGACCGCCACCCACCCGCCGGGCAGCGAGTCGGGCAGCCCCGCCGCGTCGGGTTCGGTGACCTTGGGCAGCAGCACCGCGAAGACGAAGACCAGCCCGAGGCCGAGCAGACCGAGCAACGCGCCGGCGGCCAGGCCCAGCCGTCGGTTGGTCTTCACGAGCGTGAGGCTACTCACGAAGAGCCTCCGGAGTCGGTGGTCACGGACGCCCGTGGGTACGCTCGACTCTTGTGACGAGTGGCCCTAGGACCGACGTCTCCACGGAGACGCCGACTGCGCCCCTCGTCGTCCGCACGGTCGAGCTGGAGCTCCCCGCGGAGGCGTCGTTGCTCGACATGCTCCCCGAGGACCACCCGGTCACCTGGCTGCGGCACGGCAACGGCCTGGTCGGCTGCGGCGTCGCCGCCGAGATCCGCACGAGCGGTGCGGGCCGGTTCGAGGAGGCGAACGCGTGGTGGCGTGACCTCAACGCCCGGGCGATCGTGCGCAGCGACGTCGACGAGCCGGGCAGCGGCCTGGTCGCGTTCGGGTCGTTCGCGTTCGCCGACGAGCCGGGCGACTCGACGCTCGTCGTGCCCGAGGTGATCCTCGGCCGCCGCGGCGACACGGCCTGGCTGACCACCGTCTCCTCCGTCGGAGGCCTCGACCAGCTGGACCGCCGGCTCGAGCTGGCCACCACCCCGCCGGCACCGGTCGACGTCAGCTTCACCGACGGCGCCCTGAACGGCGAGCAGTGGATGGGCCAGGTCGCCGAGGCGGTGGACCGGATCAACGCCGGCGACCTCGAGAAGGTGGTGCTCGCCCGCGACCTCGTCGCCACTGCCGCCGAGCCGATCGACGTGCGCTGGCCGCTGCGCAAGCTCGCCGAGCAGTACCCCACCTGCTGGACCTTCCACGTCGACGGGATCTTCGGCGCGACGCCGGAGCTGTACGTACGCCGTGAGCTCGGCCTGGTCACGTCCCGGGTGCTGGCCGGCACCATCCGGCGTACCGGCGACGACGCCCGCGACCTCAGCCTCGCCGCCCGGCTGGCCCGGTCGTCGAAGGACCTCGAGGAGCACGAGTACGCCGTCCGCTCGGTCGCCGAGGCGCTCGCGCCGCACTGCTCGTCGATGAACGTCCCCGAGGCGCCGTTCGTCCTGCACCTCCCCAACGTCATGCACCTCGCCACCGACGTGACCGGCGTCGTCCATGACTCCGCGACCGTGACGTCGCTCGAGCTGGTCGCTGCGCTGCACCCCTCCGCCGCGGTCGGCGGCACACCCACCGCGGCAGCGACCCAGCTGATCGCGCAGCTCGAGGGGATGGAGCGGGGCCGCTACGCCGGTCCGGTCGGCTGGATGGACGCCGAAGGCGACGGCGAGTGGGGCATCGCGCTGCGCTCCGCCACCATCTCCGGCAACACGGTCCGGCTCTACGCCGGCTGCGGCATCGTCGCCGACTCCGACCCCGAGGCCGAGCTCGCCGAGACCCAGGGCAAGTTCGTACCTGTCAGAGATGCATTGAGCACCTAGGTGACCACCGCCTTCTCGGTGATGGGAACGCGGGAGCGAAGCGACCCGTGCGAGCGGAGCGAGCGCTCCCCGCGATCAGCTCGGTGCCCACGATGGACCGGCGAAGCCCCGCGAAGCGGGCGAGCGGAGCGAGCTGTCCGTCGTGGGTCCGGGCCGAGGCTTGCGGGGGTGTCCTAGATGCCCTCTGGCGCGCACGACCACACCCGCGACCCGCGCAACGACGAGATCCTGATCTGGGTCAACGGCGAGCTGAAGCCCCGCGCCCAGGCGACCGTCTCGGTCTTCGACTCCGGCTTCGTGCTCGGCGACGGGATCTGGGAGGGGCTGCGGGTCCACGACGGCCACCCGGCGTTCCTCGAGCAGCACTTCGACCGGCTGTGGGAGGGCGCGGCCACGCTGATGATCGACCTCGGGCTCAGCCGCGAGGAGCTGGCCCGCGCGGTCTACGAGACCCTGGCCGCCAACGGGATGACGGACGGCGTGCACGTGCGGCTGATGTGCACGCGTGGCGTGAAGTCGACGCCCTACCAGGACCCGCGGGTCACCGTCGGCCCCGCGACCGTCGTGATCATCGCCGAGCACAAGCTGCCCACGCCGGAGACGGTCGAGCAGGGGCTGGCGCTGTTCACCACGCACGT
This sequence comes from Nocardioidaceae bacterium, assembly GCA_033854925.1. Lineage (GTDB taxonomy): Bacteria > Actinomycetota > Actinomycetes > Propionibacteriales > Nocardioidaceae > Nocardioides. Next base: position 2,707 of record JAWWPK010000409.1, read on the forward strand.
ACGGCGCGCGACCCCCGACACGCTCGACCCGAAGCTCAACGCGCACAGCAAGCTCAACGTCATCCTCGCCTGCATCCAGGCCTACCAGGCCGGTGCGGACGAGGCCCTGATGCTCGACCCGCACGGCTTCGTCGCGACCTGCAACAGCACCCACTTCTTCATCGTCAAGGGCACCCCGGACGAACCGGAGGTCTGGACGTCCGACGGGCGCTTCTGCCTTGCGGGGATCACCCGCGGCAACGTGCTCGCGATGAGCCGCGCGCACGGCATCACCGCGCTCGAGAAGACGTTCAGCCTCACCGACGTCTACAGCGCGCAGGAGGCGTTCGTCACCGGGACGTTCGCCGGCGTCGCGCCGGTGCGGTCGGTCGACGGGCGCACCATCGGGTCGGGCCAGCGCGGCCCGGTCGTGACCCGCCTGCAGGAGCTGTACGCCGACTGGGTGGCCGCCGACGTGGCGGGGCGGACGGCGCCGTGACTCTGCCCGGCGAGGTGCGGGTGGCCATGTGGTCGGGCCCGCGCAACATCTCGACCGCCATGATGCGGGCCTGGGAGAACCGGCCGGACACGGTCGTGGTCGACGAGCCCCTCTACGCGGCGTACCTCTCCCGCACCGGCCTCGACCACCCGGGCCGCGACGAGGTGATCGCCGCGCAGCCGACTTTGCTCGAGGAGGCGGTGGCCGTGCTGCACGCGCCGCTGCCGGACGGCGCCACCGTCCACTACGCCAAGCACATGGCCCACCACCTCGACACCGCTGCGGACCCGTCCTGGACCGACGCGTTCCGCAACGTGCAGCTGATCCGCGACCCGGCGGAGGTTGTCGCGTCCTACGTCCGCTCTCGTGAGGCCTGCGAGCCCGACGACATCGGGCTGCTCCAGCAGCAGTGGCTGATGGACCGCTGGGACGCGGCCGGCCTCGACGTGCCGGTCATCGACGCCGCCGACTTCCTGCAGGACCCGGAGTCCCAGCTGCGCTGGCTCTGCGACTGGCTCGGCATCGACTTCACCGACCGGATGCTGGCCTGGTCACCGGGCCCGCGGGACTCCGACGGCGTCTGGGCGCCGTACTGGTACGACGCGGTGCTCGCCTCGACCGGCTTCGCGCCGTACCGGCCGCGCGAGGTCGACCTCTCGCCTCACGACGCCGCGGTCGCGGAGGCGTGCCGGCCGGCGTACGAGGCGCTCCACGAGAGGAGAGTCCGACCACAGTAGGTTGCGCCGACCGCTATTGAACGGTATTCAGTAAGGCATGGACAGCCACGAGGCAGTCGTCATCGGCACCGGGTTCGGTGGCATGGGGGCGGCCATCCAGCTCAAGCGGCTCGGGATCGACGACTTCGTGATGCTCGAGCGCGAGGACGACCTCGGCGGGACGTGGCACGTCAACCGCTACCCCGGCCTGGCCGTCGACATCGCGAGCGTCACCTACTCCTACTCCTTCGAGCCCAACCCGTGGTGGCGGCACTGGTACGCCCGCGGGCCCGAGCTCAAGAAGTACGCCGAGCACGTCGCCGACAAGTACGACCTGCGCCGGCACATGCGCTTCAACACCGTGGTCGAAGGCGCGCGGTGGGACGACAGCGCCCAGCAGTGGGAGGTGCGGGTGGCCGGTGGCGAGCCGGTCCGGGCGACGTACCTCATCACCGCCACCGGGTTCCTGTCCCAGCCGCGGCTCCCGGACATCGACGGCGTCGGCGACTTCGCCGGCAGCGTGGTGCACTCGGCGAGGTGGGACCCGTCGGTCGAGCTCGAGGGCAAGCGGGTCGCGATCATCGGCACCGGCGCCACCGCGGTGCAGCTGATCCCCGAGCTCGCCAAGCAGGTCGGCCACCTCACCGTCTTCCAGCGCACGCCGATCTGGGTGACCCCGAAGCTGGACCGCGAGATGCCACGGCTGGTGCAGCGGTTGTTCGCGAGGGCGCCGTTCACCCAGCGGTGGGCGCGCCGGGTGAACACCAGCGTGCTCGAGCTGATCATGGTGGCCGGGGTGCTGCACTACCGCCGCGCGAAGGTGCTCAACCGCACCGCCGAGCGGATCGCGAAGCGGCACCTGCACGCCCAGGTCAAGGACCCCGAGCTGCGCCGCAAGCTCACGCCGGACTACTCCTTCGGCTGCAAGCGCCCGACGTTCTCCAACGACTACTACCGGGCGTTCACCAACGACCACGTCGACCTCGAGACCACCTCGATCGCCCGGATCACGCCGACCGGCATCGAGCTCACCGACGGACGCCAGGTCGACGTCGACGTGCTGGTGCTGGCCACCGGCTTCGACATGTGGGACGCCAACTTCCCCGCGATCCGGATCGTCGGCCGGGACGGCAAGGACCTCGGCCAGTGGTGGCGCTCGACCAGGTTCCAGGCCTACCAGGGGATCGCGATCCCCGGCTTCCCGAACCTGCTCAGCCTCGCCTCGCCGTACTCCTACTCGGGGCTGTCGTTCTTCACGACCATCGAGGGCCAGATGAAGCACATCGCCCGGCTGCTGGGTGAGGTACGCCGCCGCGGCGCCCGCACCTTCGAGGTCACCGACCCCGCGAACGAGGAGTTCCTCGGCTGGGTCACCGAACGGCTCGGCGACTCGGTGTTCGCGCTCGGCTCCTGCGCGACCGCGCGCAGCTACTACTTCAACCAGCACGGCGAGGCCGCGCTGCTGCGGCCGACCTCGACGATCAACACCCACAAGGAGGCGCAGAGCTTCCCGCTCGGCGACTACTCGTACGTCTGACCTGCGAGGCGGTGGTCGGGTCCTAGCCCCGGCCCACCAGGTTTCGAGACGGGCGCAGAGCGCCCTCCTCAACCACCGGAGCTGCGGTGGTTGAGGAGCGAGGCCGTCCACGGCCGAGCCTCGAAACCACCGCGACGAAGGCACCCGACTCGCTCACCGCTGGTCGAGCCTGTCGAGACCACCGCAGCGTGCGCTGGGAGCCGACCCCACGGACATCTCGACAGGCTCGATGAGCGGTGGTCGAGTCCCAGCCCCGGCTCACCAGGTTTCGACGACCGGTGGTTGAGGAAGTTGCGCAGCAACTGTCTCGAAGCCCCGGCTAGCGGTTGACCCAGATGTCCAGCACGCTGACCACGGCGAGGTAGGCCACGGTCAGCTCGATGACGAGGGTGGCGATGATGCCGCCCCACTTCCACGCGGACAGCTCACCCGTGAACTGGCCGTCGGGCCCGGGCTTGACCGAGTAAGGGAGCTGGACCACGCACAGCGCCCGGTCCTGCTTGCGGGAGTCGGCGAGGATCACCCCGTCGGTGTACTCCAGCCCGCGGAACTCCAGCGTCCCGGCGACGCCGTCGACGGTGTAGTCGATCTTGTTCTTGTAGCCCGGGCCGCTGTACCAGGACGTGGTCACGTTCCATCCACTGGCCGTGCGCTTGCGCATGTTCTGGTAGGTCACGCCGCTGTAGTAGGTGCCCACGTCCACCGGGTCGTGGTTGGTGACCGTGGCGACCTTGCCCCACTTCAGGATCGGGATCCGCTGGTTGTACCTGCGGATGCGGAAGACCGCGATCCCGAGGACGGCCACGATCAGGCCGGCAGGGACCGCGACGGCCTCGAACGCCCAGAGCGCGATCGGACCCACGACGCCCATGAGGAGGATGAACAGCTCGTAGCCGCTCAGGTCGAAGGTGGCGAGCTTGTAGCTGAAGGGCACATGGCGCGGCGGCTCGGCGAGCGGCGCGACCACCTCCGGTGGACCTGGCGGCGTCGGGTGGCCGAAGAGGGCGCTCATTCCGGAGTTGAGGCCGAGGTGGCTGAGCGACTCCTGGATCCGCTGGGTCACTTCGGGAGTGAGGTACGAGCCGATGTTCACGAACTGCCCACTGGAGACCTGCTGGCCGTTGACCATCACGACGGGGGCGGCGCCGCCGGCGGCACCGGCTCGCCCCAGCTGCTGGAGGACCTGCAGCATGTTGCCGCTGCCCGGGACGACCTGCTGGCCGTTGATGGTGATCACGTGGGGGCTGCCGGTGCCGGCGTACGGCACCGGCGGGATGGTCGAGCCAGGCGCCCCGGCGCCCGGCGGCGGTGAGGTGCTGAGCGGCTGGCCGGCCGGTGGCGGCGGCTGTGCCGTCGAGGGTTGGCCCGCGTGCTGCGCCTGCTGGAGCTGGGCCTGCACCTTGGCCACCTCGGCCGCGGCGTTCGCCAGCTTGTGCTCGAGCTCCGCGACCTTGTCCGGGCTCAGCGCACCAGCCTGCGTCGGGTCCTGCGTCATCCCCGTGCCTCCTGTGTCGAGGTGAGTATGGACCCCTCCCCCGGTGGGTTCGTCACAGGTCCTGGCCGTCGGCAAGCCGTAGCCATGCCAGGCCGCGCGGACCGACCAGCGTCTCCATCTGTGCGGCGAGCATTCCGTGGGCGACCTCGGTGTAGACGCGGTCGTGGATGGCGAGGTTCCGCGGTGCCCCGACCGCGCGGACGAACTCGATCGCCATCTCGCTGCGCAGCCACGGCGCGGACGACGGGCAGAGCAGGACGTCGACGGGCACCTCGGGCAGCGCCAACGCGTCGCCGGGGTGGTAGACGACCTGGTCGCCGAACGTCATCAGGTAGCCGGAGTTGTAGGGCTGCGGCAGCTCGGGGTGGATCACGTTGTGCAGCTCGCCCACCGCGCGGACCGGTACGCCGGCCGGTCCTCCCACAGAGAACGCCGCGCCGGCCGCGACCGTCGTGGTGCGCTCCGCGACGTCGGGTGCGTCGGTGGCGAGCTGCTCGGCGACCTGGCCCACGGTGAAGACCGGCGCGTCGGTGGCGCGCAGGTTGTCGGGGTGCAGGTGGTCGGGGTGCACGTGCGTCACCAGCACCGCGGTCGCACCGGCCACCGCCTCGGGCTCGGTGAAGACACCCGGGTCGAGGACCACCACCTGCCCGTCGTGCTCGATCCGGACGCAGGCGTGGCCGAACTTCGTGATCCGCATGGTCCCGAGCGTAGGTCCGAGCGCGACGCGCGTGCTCGCTCGCGCCTCGACCACCGATCAGTCCCGCCACTCCCGCGGATCACAAGAAGTGAAGGGCACCAACGGGCTGCCCTCGTCGAATCTTCGAGGAGAAGCAGATGGCAGTGCAGACGAAGGGGAACGGACGGCTCCGATGGGTCGTCGTGCTCACCGCGGTCGGGTCGTTCATGGCAGCCCTGGACACCTTGGTGGTGGCCTCGGCGCTGAGCACGATCAAGCGCGACCTGGGCGCGTCCCTGACCGACCTGGAGTGGACGGTCAACGCCTACAACCTGAGCTTCGCGGTGCTGCTGGTGCCGGCAGCGGTGCTAGGTGACCGGCTCGGCCGGGCCCGGACGTACGCCGCCGGGCTGGCCCTGTTCGCCCTCGCTTCGGCAGGCTGTGCACTCGCGGGCAGCGTGGGCGCCCTGGTCGCGACGCGGGTGGTACAGGGTGCCGGGGCCGCCGTCGTCATGACGCTGGGCCTGGCGCTGCTGACCTCGGCGTTCCCGCCCGAGCGGCGTGGTGCCGCGCTCGGGCTGTTCAGCGCCGTCACCGGGATCGCAGTGGCGAGCGGACCGCTCGTCGGCGGTGCGGTCGTGGACGGGCTGGCCTGGCAGTGGATCTTCTGGCTCAACGTGCCGGTCGGGCTGCTGGCAGCACCGCTGGTGCTGCGCCTGGTGCCCGAGGCCAAGGTGCCCGACAGCCGGCTCGACGTACCCGGCGTGGGGCTGCTCGCTGCCGGCGTCCTCGGGATCGTCTGGGCCCTGGTCCGCGGCGAGCCTGCCGGCTGGACCAGTGCCGAGGTGGTCGGAACGGCCGCCGCCGGGGTCGCACTGCTGGCCGGCTTCGCCGCCTGGGAGCGGCGCGCCCCGCACCCTCTGCTGCCACCGAGGCTGCTGCGGCTGCGCGGCTTCACGGCCGGCAACGCCGTCATCGCGCTCACGTTCGCCTCGCTGTTCTCAGCGGTGTTCTTCTACGGTCAGCTGCTGCAGGTGGTCCTCGGCGAGAGCCCGCTGGCGGCCGGCGTACGGCTCATGGCCTGGACGGGGACCTTCGTCGTGGTCGCGCCCGTGGCCGGTGCGCTGGCCGACCGGATCGGCGAGCGGCTGCTGGTCACCACGGGGCTGACGCTGCAGACCGCGGCCCTCGTGTGGTTCGCGACCTCCGTGGGCACCGACATGAGCTACCTCGCCATGCTCGGCCCGTTCGTGCTCGGCGGGATCGGGGTCTCGATGGCCATCCCCTGCGGCCAGAGCGCGGTCGTATCCGCCGTCGCCGACCGTGACGTCGGCACGGCGTCCGGAGTCAACGGCACCATGCGCGAGCTCGGCGGAGTGCTCGGCATCGCGGTCACGGTCGCGGTCTTCGGCGCCCGCGGCGGCTTCACCACCCCGGCCGACTTCGTCGACGGCTTCACCGGCGCACTGCTCGCCGCGGCCGGGCTCTCGCTGCTCGGAGCCCTGGTGGGGCTGAGGCTGCCGAGCCGGCGGTCCGGCGTACCCCGCACCATCGCCGTGGACGTGGCCGACGCCAACGACGCCCGTCAGGCAGTGCCCGCATGACCACCCGGATGGTGACCTACCGGGTCAAGGAGGGTCGGGCCGACGAGAACTCGGCGTACGTTCGCGACGTGATGGCCGACCTCGAGGCGCGCACGACCGTCGGAGTGACCTACTCGGTCTACCTCCTCGACGACGGCGTCACGTTCCTGCACGTCGCCGACGAGGAGGGCGACGGCGGGAAGGTGCAGGTGTCCGAGGCCTTCCAGCGGTTCACCGCGACGCTGCTCGAGGACCGGTGCGACAACACTCCCGAGCTGCACGCGATGACCCTCGTGGGGAGGTACGCCGGGTGAGCCTCGTCTCGGAAGAGTTCGCGGAGCAGGTCGCGCCGCTGCGGCCGGGGCTGCTGCTGCACTGCTATCGCATGCTCGGCTCCTCCCACGACGCCGAGGACGCGGTGCAGGAGACGCTGCTGCGCGGGTGGCGCGGCGTGGATCGCTTCGAGGGTCGCAGCTCGCTGCGGACCTGGCTCTACACCGTCGCCACCAACGTCTGCCTGCGCGAGATCGAGCGGCGCGGGCGGCGACTGGTCCCGGTCGACCTGGGGCCGGCCGCCTATCCGGCCGACGGGCTGGCCGCGCCGCTCACCGAGACGGTCTGGCTCGGGCCGCTCCCCGACGCCGGGATCACCTGGGAGTCCTCGCCGGCGGACGCGGTGTACGAGCAGCGGGAGGCGGTCGAGCTCGCGTTCGTGGCCGCGCTCCAGCACCTCCCGGCGCTCCAGCGCGCGGTGCTGGTGCTGCGCGACGTACTCGCGTTCTCGGCTGCAGAGACCGCGGAGATCCTGGACACGACCGTCCCGTCGGTCACCAGCGCGCTCGCCCGCGCCCGTGGGTCGGTGCGCACCGCACTCCCCGACCGCAGCCAGCAGGAGGTGCTCCGCGAGGTGGGCGACCGTCAGGTCCGTGCCACCGTCGCGGCGTTCATCGCGGCGTGGGAGCGCAGCGACGTCGACGCCGTCGTCGCGCTGCTGGCCGAGGACGTCGAGATGTCCATGCCGCCGTATGCCGAGTGGTACCGCGGACGGGCCGCGGTCGCCGCCTTCCTCGCCGAGACCCCACTCCGCGCCGGGCGGCGCTGGCGGGTGGAGCCGACGACCGCCAACGGCCAGCCGGCGCTGGCGTTCTCCATCTGGGAGGAGCGGGTCGGAGCCTTCCTCACCCACGGCCTGTCGGTGCTCACCTTCGGGCGCGGCGGCATCACGGCGTTCACCACGTACCTCGACCCCCGGGTGGTGGTGCCGTCGCCGTAGGACCCTGCTGAACAAGGGCGTGGATGCCAGCGTCGCGAGAGTCGTGCGATGGCACGAGTTCAGCAGGGTCCTAGGCTCGGCCCATGGCCGTGCCGCACGACGTGTCGATACGGCAGGCCGTGCTCGCGGACGCCGAAGGGCTCGCCCACCTGCACGTCGACGTCTGGGACGACGCCTACACCGGGCTGATGCCGCAGGGGATCCTCGACGACCGGCGCGAGAAGGTGGCGGAACGCGTCGACCGCTGGCGGGAAATCCTCAAGGGCAGGGAGCCCACCTGGGTCGCCGAGGACTCCGACGGGCTG
>JAWWPK010000410.1:0-3863 GCA_033854925.1 Nocardioidaceae bacterium
ACCGCGGAGACGTCCGCGTCGTCGAGCGCGATCGCGGCGGACTTGCCGCCCAGCTCGAGGAAGACCCGCTTGAGGGTGGGCGCGGCGGCGGTCATGATCGCCCGGCCGGTCGCGGTCGAACCGGTGAACGACACCATGTCGACCCGCGGGTCGGTGGTCAGCTGAGCGGCCACCTCGTTGGAGCGCGGGGAGACGACGTTGAGCACTCCCGGCGGCAGGTCGGTGTGCTCGGCAGCCAGCCGGCCGAGCTCGCAGGCCAGCCAGGGCGTGTCCGGCGCCGGCTTGAGGACCACCGTGCAGCCGGCAGCCAGCGCCGGGCCGACCTTGGCCAGGTTGATCTGGGTGGGCACGTTCCACGGCGTGATGGCGGCGACCACGCCGACGGGCTCGCGGCGTACGGTCCGCCGGCTCGCGATCCCCATCGGCGCCGCGACGCCGAGGTCGGTCTCGTAGTCGTAGGACTCGGCGAGGTCGGCGACCCAGGCGAGCCCCTCGACCGGCACGTCGAAGCCGGCCGCGGTCTGCATGAACGCCGGCATCCCGACCTCGGCGGTGGTCAGTGCCTTGAAATCGTCGGCGTGGTCCAGGAGCGCCTGGTGCAGCTGGCGCAGGCAGCGGACCCGGAGCTCGACGTCGGTCGACCAGTCGGTCGCGTCGAAGGCGCGCCGGGCGGCCGCGATCGCCGCGTCGACGTCCGTGGCGGTGGCATCCGGCGCCTGGCCGATCTCGGCGCCGGTCGCCGGGTTGAGGATCGGGTACGTCGTCCCGTCGCTCGCGCCGACCAGCTTGCCGTCGATGAGCAGCTGGGGTGGTGGGGTGCTCACTCGTCCCCCACGACGGGCGGCCAGACGGTCGAAGGAAGGTCGGCGTGCCGGTAGTGACCGGGCTGGGAAGGTCCGTCGAGCGACATCCGGTCCAGCAGCCCCTGCGGTGCCTTGCCGCTGCCGGCCAGCTCGAGGAACGTCGTCGCGACGCTGCCGAGGTCGAACCAGTCGCGCTGCCAGGCGAAGCCGTCCGGCGTCCAGCCGAACCAAGAGCCGCCGATGCCGCGGATCTCGTACTCGGTGCCGGAGTCGTCGACGAGGCCGGCGCGCTGCTTCCAGAAGCCGACGATCATCCCGTTGGACTCGTCCATGACGGTGGCGGCGTAGTCGTAGTGCCAGCCGTCCAGCCCCGCCATCTCCAGCCCGAGCGCCCACTCCCGGATCTGCTCGCGACCAACGGCCATGAAGTGCTCGTCGGGGGTGTACATCCACCCGTAGGTCGCGTCCTCGGTGTAGAAGTCCGCCAAAGGTCCCCAGTCGCCGTTCGTCTCGGCATCCCGGTTGGCGGCCAGCCAGCGCTCCCAGAACGACTCCATCTCTGCGCGGTTCATCGGTCCTCCTCGATGGCAAGAGCCATCGCTGGGCAGTAGCGGACGGCGGCCTGCACCTGCGGCCGCAGGGACTCGTCGGGGTGCTCCTGGAGCACGATCACGTGGTCGGCGTCCTCGTCGAACCCGAACACGTCGGGCGCCTCGCCCCGGCACACCTGGTGGCCCTGGCACAGGTCGAGATCCGCAAGGACTCTCACCGAACCGCACCCCCGCTGATCGAGCCTGTCGAGATCTCCGCAGCGGAGGCAATCGCCTTACCAAGGCCGTGGTCACTCGGGTGCGCGGGCTGCGGACGTCTCGACAAGCTCGACGAGCGGTAGTCGAGTCCCAGCCAGCGTGACGTCATCGCGACCGCTTCCGATAGCGGACCCGGCAGGGCTGGGCGAGCTGGATCACCATCTTCGAGGTGTCGTCGCGGTAGGACTCAGGAGGCTGGGCCAGCTCGAACTCGTAGTCGCGCAGGATCACCGAGAAGATCGCCTTGAGCTGCATCATCGCGAAGGCGTTGCCGACACAGCGGTGCTTGCCGGCGCCGAACGGGATCCAGGTCCAGCGGTTCTGGAGGTCCTCCTGGCGCGGGTCGAGGTAGCGGCCCGGGTCGAACAGGTCAGGGTCGGGGAAGTCCTCCGCGATCCGGTTGGACACCCGCGGCGACGCGGCGACCATGGTGCCCGGCGGGATCGTGTGGCCGGCCAGCTCGATCTCCTGCTGTACGACGCGGAGCAGGATGACCAGCGGCGGGTGCAGCCGCAGCGTCTCCTTGAGCGCGGACTCCAGGCGCGGGATCGAGCGCAGCGCCTGGAACGAGATCTCGGACCCATCGGCGTAGAGGTCGTCGAGCTCGGCGACCACGTCCTTCATCACCTCGGGGTGCCGCATCAGCTCGATCAGCGCCCACGCGGCGGTGCCGGAGGAGGTGTGGTGGCCGGCGAACATCATCGAGATGAAGATCCCGGTGATGTGGTCGGCGCTCATGTCGATCGAGATGAGGACGTCGAGCAGGTCGCGCTCCTCACGCGGGACCTTGCCCCGCGCGACCCGCTTGTCGATGATCGCCTGGACCAGCTCGACCAGCTTCTCCCGTGCGGCATCGCGGACACGGAACGACTCGATGTCGGCGTACGGGTCGACGTACGCGATGGCGTCGGTGCCGCGCTCCAGCTCGTGGTAGTGCTGGGCGAACGAGGAGTCGAGCTCCTCGCGGAACGGCTTCCCGATCAGGCAGCTGCTCGTCGTGTAGATCGTCAGTTCTGCGAACCAGTCGAGCAGGTCGATCTCACCCTCGTCGCCCCACGCATCGACCATCAGCCTGATCTCGGCCTCGATGGTCTGCGCGTGACCGCGCATCATGTCGCCGCGTAGCGCCTGGTTCTTCAGCATCTGCTGGCGCTCCTCGGGGCTGGCGTCGAAGACCACGCCCTTGCCGAAGATCGGCGTCATGAACGGGTACGCCGCGGCCTGGTCGAGAGTCGAGTCCGGCGCCCGGAAGAACTGCTCGTTGGCCTCCGCACCGCTGACCATCACGACGTCGCGGTCGGCCAGCCGGAACCGGCCGATGTCACCGCACTCCTCGCGGACCCGGTGGAACAGCCCGATCGGGTCCACCCGCATCTCCGCGAGGTGGCCGTAACCGTCGTCCGGGACGGCGTACGACACCTCTCGGATCTGGCCGGTCATCGCTCCTCCAGCGGAGCTTCGGGGCTGACCTCGACCAGGTTGAGATGCACGCCGCGCGGCGCGCTCACGATCGTGGTGATCGCGTCGGCGATCGCGGCCGGCTTCATGAAGTGCGGGTGCCGGGCCAGCCCGAACCGGACCCACTGGGTGAGCACGAACGCCGCCTCGTCCGCGTCCCAGTCGCTGCCCATCTCGCTCCAGGTCGGGCCGGGCCGGACCACGCTGGCGCGGACACCTGAGCCCTCCAGCGCCAGCTGGAGCGAGGCGACCATGCCTTCGAGGCCCCACTTGCCCGAGGAGTAGGCCGCCATGAACGGCCGAGGGCGGACCGCGGTGTCGGAGGAGACGAAGACGATGTCGCCGCGGCGGCGCTCCTGCATCGCCGGCACGAAGGCACGGACCAGCCGGTGGGCGCCGACCACCGTGAGGTCGAGCTCGCGGGTGAACCGCTCGGACTCGACCTCGGTGATCGTGCCGGGGGCTACCGCGCCGGCGTTCGAGACCACGACCTCGATGCCGCCGAGGTCCTCCTGCACGGCCTTGGCGAACACCGCGACCGAGTCGTCGTCGGTGAGGTCGAGCGGGTGCACCACGGCCTCGCCCCCGTCCGCGCGGATCCGGGTGGCGATGTCCTCGAGCCGGTCCGTACGCCGGGCGCCGAGAGCCACCGGGAAGCCCGACTGGGCGAGCCTGAGCGCGGTCGCGGCTCCGATGCCGGAGCTGGCGCCGGTGACGACTGCCGGGCGGCGTTCGGGCTGGGCGTACTTGTCGCTGGGCATCAGCGCACCTCGACGCGGGTCGGCATCGCGTT
>JAWWPK010000411.1:0-3925 GCA_033854925.1 Nocardioidaceae bacterium
GGCGCGAGCGGGACCAGGCCCGGCTGCACCGCGAGGCCGAGCTGCGCCGGCGGCTCACGCTGCGCCGGTGACGACGCTCCGCGCGCCGGGCGACGTCCTCGTCCACCTGCGCCGGGCACGCGACCACGCCGACCGCCACTACATGGAGCCGCTCGACCTCGAGACGCTGGCCGGAGTCGCCGGGATGAGCAAGTACCACTTCCAGCGGCTCTTCACCGCGACGTACGGCCTCTCCCCGGCGGCCCACCTCTCCCTCCGCAGGGTCGAGCGCGCGCAGGACCTGCTCCGAGCGACCAACCTGACCGTCACCGAGGTCTGCCACGCGGTCGGCTTCTCGAGCCTCGGGTCCTTCAGCACCCGGTTCCGCGAGCTCGTGGGCGAGTCGCCGAGCGAGTTCCAGAAGCGGTACGCCGCCGACGGCGCGCCCCGGATCCCCGGCTGCTTCATCTTCATGTGGGGGCTGGCCGAGAGGTCCGCAAGCCAGGAGAAGCCCGGAGACCAGGCGGCGTCCTAGCGTCGTCACATGATCACCAACATCGCGATCGCGTCGGTCTTCGTGAAGGACATCGACGCGTCCAAGGCCTTCTACGTCGACGTCCTCGGCTTCGACGAGAACAGCGACGTCACCCTCGGTGACGGCTACCGCTGGTGCACGGTCAGCCATGCGAGCCAGCCCGAGCTCCAGGTCCACCTCACCATTCCGGGCCCGCCGCACACCCCCGACATGATCGCGGCGATGAACCGCGCGCTCGACGAGGGCAACATGCACGGGCTCGGGATGGCCGTCGACGACTGCCACAAGACCTACGAGGAGCTCAAGGCCAAGGGGGTCGAGTTCCTGCAGGAGCCGTCGGACCGGCCGTACGGCGTCGAGGCCGTCTGCCGCGACAACTCCGGCAACTGGATGGTGCTGGTCGAGCAAAAGGCGTACACCGGCGAGGACTTCCCGCACAGCTGACTACTGCACCGCAAGCGTCAGCGTCCCGGGTCGCGTCCTCGTTGACCTCCATGCAGCGGTCGGCCGCTACCGAGCCAAGGTCACCGAAAGGTTGGACTGGTCGCCACGTCCGGCAGCATGTGACCCATGACGGATCCGAACGCCCTGTGGAACTTCGACGATCCCGCCGGCTCCGAGCAGCGGTTCCGCGCGGCGGCCGAGACCGCCGAGGGCACCGACCGGCTGGTGCTGCTGACCCAGGTCGCGCGGTCGCTGGGCCTGCAGGAGCGGTACGACGAGGGGCACGCCGTTCTCGACGACCTGGCGGTCGACGACCCCGAGGTCGTGACCCGGGCGTCCCTGGAGCGGGGGCGGCTGCTGCGCTCGGCCGGCGACCCGGACGCGGCCCGCCCGCACTTCGACGCCGCGGCCACGACCGCACGAGAGGCCGGACTCGAGGCCCTGCACCTCGACGCCCTGCACATGGCTGCGCTGGTCGCGCCGGCCGAGGATCAGCAGCGGCTCACCGAGGAAGCGCTGGCGGTGGCCCGCGGCTCCGCCGACGAAGCCGCGCGCAACTGGGACGCCAGCCTGCTCAACAACCTCGGCATGACGCACGCGGACGCCGAGAACTGGCCGGCCGCGCTCGAGATCTTCGAGGAGGCCCTGGCCGCCCGCCAGCGCATCGGCGACGCCGGCCGCACCCGGGTCGCGACGTGGATGGTCGGCTGGGCGCTGCGCAACCTCGGCCGCACCGACGAGGCGCGGGTCGTCCAGACGCGGCTCAAGGCAGAGCTCGAGGCGGCCGGCGAGGAGGACCCGTACGTCGACGAGGAGCTGGCGCTCCTGGACGGGTGACGCCCCGCGGTCCGCGGCGTACCGTCGAGCCATGGCCCTGGTGCTCGCGGTGACGCTGGTGGGCACCGTCGTGCTGTCGGCCCTGGCCTACGTTCTCGGGGCCCTGCTGGGCCGGCGCGGCGAGCAGCTGCGTGACTGGGTGCGGGCCAACCTGTGGCTCGCCCGCCCGCCCGAGCCGGAAGCACGGCCGATCGAGGCGATCGTCGCCGACCTGCGGCGGCTGGGCGGGAGGTTCCACACCCTCGACCCCCGGACGTCGTTCATCAAGGCCGAGGCGTTCCGGCTCGCCTACGACCGAACCCTGGCCGAGTGCTGCAGCGCGCTCGCGATCACCCACCTGCTCGGCGTGCTCCCGGCCGGCCCGGAGCTCGACGCCGAGCGCACGCGGGTGGAGGAGCAGCTCGCGGGGTGCGGCGTACGGCTGCACGCCGCCTGACCGGGGCCTTCGTCAGATCCGGCGGTAGGCCAGGTCCGTGATGGTCCGACCCGCGTCGAGCCCCTTGCGCTCGAACCTGGTGACCGGTCGCTCCTCCCAGCGCGGGACCGGGCCGCCCTCGATCCCCGGCGCGGCGTCGAGCACCTCGCGCATCTGCTCGGCGTAGTCCGCCCAGTCGGTCGCCAGCCGCCACGTGGCGCCGGGCGCAAGACGGGCGGCCGCGAGCCGGGCGAACGCCGGGTCGACCAGCCGCCGTTTGCGGTGCCGGGTCTTGGGCCAGGGGTCCGGGAAGAAGGTCCACAGCTCGGCCAGCCCGCCGGGGGCGACCAGGTGCTCGAGCGACCAGGCCGCATCGACACCGATCAGCCGCACGTTCCCCGCACCGGCCTCCGCGAGCCGCCACAGGGTGTCGGCGATGCCCGGCCGCCAGACCTCGAACGCCAGCACGTCGTACGCCGGCCGGCCGGCCGCCAGGGCGGCGGTGGCCTCGCCGACGCCCGAGCCGATCTCGACGACGAGCGGCGCCTGGCGACCGAACCACTCGGCGAACGAGAACCCCGGCTCGTCCACGGCCGCGTCGGGGATCACCCACTTGTCGTGGTGTGCCGCCCAGGCCGCCGCCTGGTTCGGGGTGAACCGGTTGCCGCGGCGGGAGTAGCTGAGCACCTCCCGCATCCGACGGCCGTCCTCGGTCAGCTTGTGGTGCGGGCGGGCGGGCGGCACCGATTCGTCTGCGGGGCGACCGGTCATGTGAGCGCATCCGGCGCAGACGAATCGAGGAGGGCGTCCAGCGCTGCCGAGAACACCTCGGTGTGCCGGTCGACGTCGGCCTCGGTGTGCGCCGGGCAGAACAGCGCCATGTTGTGGAACGGCGTCAGCAGCACCCCGCGGTTGAGGCACCACAGGTGCAGGAACCCCTCGAGCTCGTCGTCGACGGCGGCCGCCGCGGCAGCGCCGTCGGGTGGTGGCGGACAGAACCAGTACTCCGCCCGGCAGCCCAACCGCTGCACGTGCCAGGGCATCTCGTGTGCCTCGATCGCCCCGGCCACGCCGGCGGTGAACCGCTCGGCCAGGGGTACGGCGACGGCGAAGTCCTCGTCGCGCAACGCCGTCGAGAGGGTGGCCCGGATCGCGGCCAGCGCGAGCGCGCTACCGGTGAGGGTGCCGCCGACCCCGGCCACGTCGATCTCGTGGCCCAGCATCGGTCCGGACAGCCGGCCGGCGACCTCTGCCGACATGCCGTACGCCGCACACGGGATGCCTCCGCCGATCGCCTTGCCGACCACCAGCAAGTCCGGCTCCAGCCCCCAGGCCGCCGTGCAGCCACCGGGGCCGGCACACATCGTGTGCGTCTCGTCGACCACCAGCAGCACGCCGTGCCGGCGGGTGATCTCGCGGACCGCTGACGAGTAGCCGTCGGCGGGCAGCACGATGCCGATGTTGGTCAGCGCGGGCTCCATGAGCAGGCAGGCGACGTCACCCTGTGCCAGCCGCTCGTCCAGCGCGTCGAGGTCGTTGAACGGCACCACCGCCGTAGTCGCCGCGACGTCGGCCTGCGGGCCGAGCGCGCCCGGGCGCGGCACGACGTGTCCGGCCTCGTCGAGGACGGCGAGCGCCTCGTCGACGGTGCCGTGGTAGCACCAGTCCATGACCGCGACCCGGGGTCGGCCGGTCAGGTGCCGGGCGAAGCGGAG
>JAWWPK010000412.1:0-3603 GCA_033854925.1 Nocardioidaceae bacterium
TGACCAGCACGTGCGGCAGGCCGGCCAGGCCGAGCTCGCGGACCAGCCCCGGCCCGCGGACGCCGAGCCCGTGCGCCTCGTCGACGACCAGCAGCGCGTCGTACCGCTCGCACACCGCGGCCAGCGCGGCCAGCGGCGCCTCGTCCCCGAGGACGGAGTACACCGACTCGACCAGCACCAGCGCCCGTGTGTCGCCCGCAGAGGCCAGCGACTCACCGACGGCGGCCACGTCGTGGTGCGGCACGATCTCGACCGCCGCCTTCGAGAGGCGGACGGCGTCGACGAGCGACGCGTGCACGTGCGCGTCGGAGACCACGAGCGCGTCCCGGCCGCCCAGCGCGGCGACGGCGGCGAGGTTGGCGTGGTAGCCGGTGGAGAACACCAGCGCGGCCGGCTGTCCGAGGTAGGCCGCGAGCTCGCGCTCGAGCTGCGCGTGCAGCTCCAAAGTGCCGGTGACCAGCCTGGAGGCGCCGGCGCCGGCCCCCCAGCGGCGCGCCGCCGCGGCGGCCGCCTCGACGACCGCGGGGTCGCGGGACAGGCCGAGGTAGTCGTTCCCGGCCAGGTCGGTGGTCGCGCCCTCGGCCGGCCGCGGCCGCAGCGTCCGCTGCAGGCCGGCCGCGTCCCGTGCGGCCGACTCGGACGCCAGCCACTCCTCCCAGCGGGTCATGCGACAGACACCGCCCGCTCGATCCCGGCACAGATCCGCGCCAGGTCCTCGTCAGAGGTGACGTACGGCGGCATCGTGTAGATCAGGTCCCGGAACGGCCGCAGCCAGATGCCCTCCTCGACGGCGGCCTCGGTGGCCTTGACCACGTCGACCGGGTGGTCGAGCTGGACGACGCCCACCGCCCCGATCGTGCGCACGTCGGCGACGCCCGGAACCCCGCGGTTCGGCGCCAGCCCGGCTGCCAACCCGGCGCCGACCCGCGTGACGTTGGCGGACCAGTCAGACGACTCGAGCAGGTCGAGGCTGGCCAGGGCGACCGAGCAGGCCAGGGGGTTCCCCATGTACGTCGGCCCGTGCATCAGGACGCCGGACTCCGAGGCCGACAGTCCGCGGGCCACCGCGCCGGTGCACAACACCGCGGCGAGCGAGACGTAGCCGCCGGTCAGCGCCTTGCCGACGCACATGATGTCCGGCACCACGCCCGCCGCCTCGGCTGCGAAGAAGGTCCCGGTCCTACCGAACCCGGTCGCGATCTCGTCGAAGACCAGCACCAGGCCGTGCTCGTCCGCGACCTCGCGCATGACGCGGAGGCACGCGGCGTCGTAGACGAACATGCCGCCGGCGCCCTGGAGCAACGGTTCGACGATGATCCCGGCCAGCTCCGCCGACCGATCCAGCGCGAGCGCGCGGAAGCCGTCCGCCCAGGCAGCGACGTCACCGCCGGGAGCCGGCGGCTGGTCGGCGAAGACCTGCTGCGGCAGCACCTCGCTGAACATCGAGTGCATCCCGCCCACCGGGTCGCAGACGCTCATGCAGCCGAAGGTGTCGCCGTGGTAGCCGCCGCGCACCGTCAGCATCCGGGTTCGCTCCGGGTGCCCGAGGCCGCGCTGGTGCTGCAGCACCATCTTGAGGCCCACCTCGACGCTGACCGAGCCGGAGTCGGCGAGGAAGACGTGCTCCAGCCCGTCCGGGGCCAGCGAGACCAGCCGCTCGGCCAGCCGGATCGCGGGGGAGTGGGTGAGCCCGCCGAACATCACGTGCGACATGTCGCCGAGCTGGCGGCGTACGGCGTCGTCGAGCTCCGGGACGGCGTAGCCGTGGATCGCCGCCCACCACGACGACATCCCGTCGACCAGCTCGGTGCTGCCGCCGTCGGGAGCAGCGAGCCGCAGGCGTACGCCGGAGGCCGACTCGACCAGCCGCACCGGCGTCGGCTCGGTCATCGACGTGTAGGGGTGCCAGACGTGCTCGCGGTCGTAGGCGAGCAGCTCGTCGGGAGAGCGCTCAGGCATTGGGGGCGACGGCGGTGCCCGCGCCGCGGCGGCGCTTGGCCGGGTCGTGCGAGGACGCCGGGTCGGACGGGTCGGCATCCGAGCCGAGCACCGTGAAGCCGTGGTCGCGGATCAGCTCGAGGTCCGCGTCGGCGGACTGGCCCTCGGAGGTGAGGTAGTCGCCCAGGAAGAGCGAGTTCGCGACCTGCAGGGCGAGCCCCTGGAGGCTGCGCAGGTGCATCTCGCGGCCGCCGGCGATCCGGATCTCGCGGTCCGGGCAGACGAACCGCGCCATCGCCAGGATCTTCACGCAGCGCATCGGCGTGAGCTCCCAGGTGTTCTCGAGGGGCGTGCCGTCGAAGGGCATCAGGAAGTTCACCGGGATCGAGTCCGACTCGAGCTCCCGCAGCGCGAACAGCGCCTCGACGAGCTGCTCGTCGGTCTCCCCGAGGCCGGCGATGAGTCCACTGCACGGCGACAGCCCGGCGCCCTTGACCTTCTCGACGGTGTCGACCCGGTCGGCGTACGTGTGGGTCTGCACGATCTGGTCGTGGTGCGACTCGGCGGTGTTGATGTTGTGGTTGTAGGCGTCCACGCCGGCCTCGCGGAGCCGTTCGGCCTGGCCCTCCTTGAGCAGCCCCAGACAGGCGCAGATCTCGACCTCGGGGTGCTCGGCCTTGATGGTGCCGACCATCTCCGCGACCCGCTCGACGTCCTTGTTGGTCGGGCCGCGACCGCTCGAGACCATGCAGACCCGGGTCGCGCCGCCCTGGAGACCGGCCGCCGCCTGCTCGAGCGCCTCGTCGGTGCTGAGCCACTTGTACTTGAGGATGTCGGCGGTCGAGCCGAGCGCCTGCGAGCAGTAGTTGCAGTTCTCCGGGCACAGGCCGGACTTCAGGTTGACCAGGTAGTTGACCTTGACCGTGGCGCCGAAGTGCTCGCGGCGCAGCCGGCCGGCCGCCGCGACCACGTCGAGCAGCTCGTCGTCGTGCGCCCGCAGCACGGCCAGCGCGTCGTCCTCGGTGGCCGGCTTCCCGTCGAGGACGGAGTCGGCCAGCTGGTCGAAGTACGACGTCATGCGGCTCAGTATGCCGACCGCCGCGCGTCAGCCGTCGGTCACGTCCACGACAGCGCCGGTCAGCTCCGCGAGCAGTACGGCGCCGGCCAGGTCGACCTTCGCGCCCGTCAGCGTCGCGGCGGCGAGATCACTGCCGCCCAGGTCGGCACCGCGCAGGTCGGCGCCGGTCAGGTCGGCCTCACGGAGCTCGACGCCACCGAGGTTCGCGCCGCGCAGGATGGTGCCGACGAGGACCGCCGTCGACAGGTCCGCCTCCCGCAGGTCGACGCCGCTGAGATACTGCCCGGTGAGGTCTGCGCCGCGCAGCACGACTCCGCGCCACTGCCCGCCGCGGACGGTGATCGGCTTGAGCGTGCAGCGGGCGAACGTGGAGCCGGTGAGCTTGCAGCCGTCGAGGGTCGCGTCGAAGAAGTTGGTGCCGCCGAACGTGCAGCCCACGAACGCGGTCGCCTCGTGCACCGACGCGTTGAACCGGCACCGCTCGAAGGTGCAGTCCTGGAACGTCGCCCCCTTGGTCGTGGTCTCGGTCAGGTCGACCTCGACGAACCGGACGCCCTCGTGCCGGACGTCGGCCAGCTGGTCGCCGT